>JAIVJN010000026.1 GCA_020200025.1 Acidobacteriota bacterium
AGAATGCTCTGCGGCTGCGCCTGGTTCAGTCCGATGCGCCGGCTGAAGAACGGGGGGGTGTCGGGGGTGGGCGGGAACTCATAGAAGTTCGCGCCCGCCAGGAAGAACTCGCGCTTCTCGGGAAAGAAAAGTGGATAACGCGTGAGGTTCACTTGCCGATCATCCACTTCGGTCTCGGCGAAGTCGGTGTTGACCGTGAAATTCGCGCGGAGCGCCGGCGTGATGTTGTAGAAGAGGTCGATGCCCGCTTCCACGTCTCCTTCCGTCGCGGGGGCGCCGAATCCCGGTGCGGCCTGCAGGCTGCCCAACGCATAAGGCTTGACGTCGAGGCCGACGCCCTGCGAGATGTCGGCAAGACCGACCACCCGGCCGGCGTTCGACATTCTCAACAAGCCTTCGTTGCGCAGCCAACCGGTCCACAAGCTCTCTTCGTTCTTCCGCCGCACCGTGCGCTGGAAGTTGGCGCCCCACGTGTCGCTCGACGGGTTGAAGTTGAGCGTCTTGAAGGGCAGCTCGATCTCCGCGGTCCAGCCCTCGGGCGTGCGGCGGACGCGCGCCGTCCAGATGCCGTCCCACGACTTGTTCACATTCCCTCCGAGATCGTCGCCGCCGGGACCCGAGACGATGCCGTCGCCCATGGCGCCGGCGGGATTGATCTCGAA
This sequence comes from Acidobacteriota bacterium, assembly GCA_020200025.1. Lineage (GTDB taxonomy): Bacteria > Acidobacteriota > Vicinamibacteria > Vicinamibacterales > UBA2999 > JAIVJN01. Next base: position 663 of record JAIVJN010000026.1, read on the forward strand.
AAAGTAACCGGTGCGACCGTCCAGATAGGGATCGAGGCCCCACATGAAGCGATCGTCAGCCTCGAAGGGCTGATCGCGCTGCATCTGATTGCCCAAGAGCCGCGTCGGTTCCGAATCGAAACAGATGACGCCCAAGACGAGGCGATCGCGATCGAACGCCATCCGTACTTCGGTACGTTCGGTGGCCGGCTCGCCGTTATTGGGATCGAGCTGGCGGAAATCGGTGGCGGGTTCCGCGCGACGCCACACGGTCTCGTCCAGCACGCCGTCGACGACGAGCAACTCGCTGTCGGCGACGCGAGCGGCCTGTATCGTGGCTGTTGCCTGTACCGCGGCCTCGACCGCCGGCATGCCGTCCTGCGCCCTGGCAGGCACACTGCCGGCGATTCCGATGAGGACCGCCAGGAGCGCGGTCCCGATACGAATCTGCATCACTCGATCTCGAACGAAAGGAAGAGGAGCTGCCCCTCACGCTGGATCTGGAGCGTGCAGGCGGCATTGGTCGGAAGCCGGCCGATCATACTTCTGAGCTCGTCCAGGGCGCGAACCGGCGTGGCATTCACGCTGAAAATCACGTCGCCGGGCTCGAGGCCGTATTCGGCGGCGGCGTTGACGGCGCGCGCCGCCACGAGGACCCCGCCCTTCAAGCGCACGCCCCCGAGCGCGTCGGCCAATGTCTCGGTCATGTCGAGCGCGAGGACGCCCAGACGCTCGATGACATTGCGCTCGGGGCTGACGAGATCCGCAAATCGGAACGGGTCGTCTGCGCGCTCGGCGACGGCGACCGGAATCTTCAGACGCTCCTTCCCGCGCAGCACGTCGAGGTTGGCGACGTCGCCCGCGGCCCGTCGATAGAGGTTGACATCGAACTGCCGGCCGTTCTCCATCGGCTTGCCGTCGAGCGATACGATGATGTCGCCCACGCGCAATCCTGCGGCCTCGGCCGTGGATCCCGGCAACACATCCCCGAGAATGACGCCGGCCTCCTGCGGCAGCTTCAACGTCTGGACGAGGAGTGGAGAAATCGTTTGCGCGTAGACGCCGATGGTGCCGCGCCGCACACGCCCGCTCCCCCGGATCTGCTCGAATACGGATTGAACGATGTTGCTCGGCGCCGCAAAGCCCAAGCCTTCGTTGCCGCCGCCGGTCGACAGGATCAGCGTGTTGATGCCAATCAAACGTCCTTCCGTGTCGACGAGCGGACCGCCGCTGTTGCCGGGATTGATGGGCGCATCCGTCTGGATGTAGACCATCGGATCGTCCGCTTCGAGTTGGCGGCCCACTGCGCTCACGACGCCCATCGAGACGGAATTCTCGAGCCCCAAGGGGCTCCCGAAGGCGCAGACGATCTGCCCTGGCCGCAGGGCATCGGAGTCACCGAACGTCAGAGCGGGCAGCCCCGTCTCGGCCACCCGAATGACGGCAAGGTCGGTCTCTTCGTCGACCCCAACAATCGTGGCATCGACCGAGCGTCCGCGCGGCCTGACGATCGACCGGCCCGTTCTCGAATCACGGACGACGGGCAGCACCACGCGCACGCGTCGCGCGCCGGCGACCACGTGGTGACTGGTGACGATGTAGCCACCGGAGTTGACGATGACGCCGGAGCCGGTGCTGCGACGTCGCTCGAGCAGGGCCCCCGAGCCCGCGTCCACGCCGTCCGGAAGGCCGTAGCCGAGCACGATCACTTGAACGACCGAGGGGCTGACGCGTTCGGCCAGCCCTTCGAGGGCCCTGCTCAGCCCGCCCAGGGTGGGTGCTTCGCGGCCGACCGTCGCGGCCGATTGCGCGGATGCCACGGACGGTGTCAGGGTCGTCAGCGCGATGAGTAGCCAGATCCACGGCGTGACGCTTCCGAGACGGCTCATCACCCCCCGCGCCCGTCCAGCTCTCGACAGGCTCCGGCGCTCTGGCCCTTCGACCGGTTCGAAGTCACCGTGAGCTTGCCGCACGAGTAAGGTTCTCGACCGACGCAGCCTGCCTATCGAAACGAGCTGCGGGTTGAGCGTGACGTCGCACGGCATTAGTGGCATGTGGCGGAAGGTCAAAAGGGTCGAGTGAACGGTCGACCGCCTAGATTTTAGTAGAGTGCCACGATGGCGACATTGACGTTTCTCGGCGCCGCCCGAACGGTCACCGGTTCCAAATACCTGCTCGACGCAGGGGCGCACCGGCTACTCGTCGATTGTGGTCTGTTCCAAGGGCTCAAAGACCTGCGCCTGCGAAACTGGGCGGCGCTGCCGCTTCATCCCGCCGCGCTCCACGCCGTCGTGCTCACGCACGCGCACATCGATCATTCGGGTTGGCTGCCGCGGCTGGTGGCCGGAGGCTTTCGCGGGCCGATCCACTGCACGCCGGCGACCGCCGACTTGTGCCGTCTCGTGCTGCCGGACGCTGGCCGTCTGCAGGAGGAAGACGCGAGAGGCGCGAATCGTGGCCGCTACTCGCGCCACACGCCGGCCTTGCCGCTCTTCACCGAAGCCGATGCCCTGAATACGCTGACACGCCTCCAGCCGGTGGGTTTCGGCCGGCGGACACCGGTTGCCCCCGGCCTCGAGGCCGAGTTCATCAATGCGGGACACCTGCTCGGGTCGGCATTCGTGCGCATGAGGCGGGCGGGCTCGGCCGAGCCGTGCGTACTTTTCGGCGGCGACCTGGGCCGATACAACCGGCCCGTGTTGCCGGATCCGTCGCCGGCACCCGCCGCCGATGTGCTGTTGCTCGAGTCCACCTACGGCGATCGCGTCCATCCGCGCGGCGACGAGCACGCGCGCTTGATCGACATCGTCACGAAAGCGCACGCGTCGAAAGGCAAGGTGATCATCCCGGCGTTCGCGATCGGCCGCGTGGAGGAAGTGCTCTACGTGCTCCGCGTGCTCGAGCGTGACGGCAAGATTCCTCCGCTGCCGGTCTATGTCGACAGCCCGATGGCGACGGCCGCCCTCGATTACTATCGCCGTCACGCCTTCGAGCTCGACCGCGATGCGCGCCCCGAGCACGGCGAGGTGTCGGCGTTTGCGACGTCTCGGTTTCAGCCCGTCACCTCCGCGCGCGAGTCCCGAGACATCGTCGGGTTGCCCGGACCGGCCATCGTGATCTCGTCGAGCGGAATGGCGACCGGCGGACGAGTCTTGAACCATCTCGAGGTGGCGCTTCCCGACAGTCGCAACACCGTCATGTTCGTGGGCTTTCAGGCGGCCGGCACGCGCGGGCGAAAGCTGGTCGATGGTGTGAAGGTCGTGACGATCCATGGGCGCGACGTCGCGGTGAATGCGAGAGTCGAACGGCTCGACAGCATGTCGGCGCACGCCGACGCGGACGAGATTCTGCGCTGGCTGCGAACGTGTCCGCGTGCGCCGGCGATGACGTATCTCGTTCACGGCGAGCCGGTGGCGCAGGATGCGCTGAAGGCCCGCATCAGCCGCGAGCTGGGGTGGACCGTCCACGCCCCCGCACACGGCGAGCGCGTCGATTTGCCACTCTAGACTCGGCGGGTAGGCCAGGTGGGGCAGGTAGGGCCGGTGGGGCCGGCAGGGCTGGGTGGCGGGTAGCGCGGGTTCGCCGTCGAACCTTATTGCCGCTTGCCGCTTGCCGCTTGCCGCTTGCCGTCAGTCTTGGTCCGCGCGCCAACGTGTGCAACGATGCCCGCGCGCAAGCAGCTCGCGCCGCGGCGGTAGAATCGATCGATGTCCGGCAAGCCCGCCACCTCCGCGCCACCCGATCGCCGCTACCGCCTCGAGCAGATCGACGATGCCGCCGTCGTGCAGTTGTATGCGGACGGCTTCGCGACGCTCGGCGCCGACGACAAGCGGCTCGTGTGGCATCTCTACCAAGCCGCGCTCGCCGGGCGCGACATCTATTACGACCAGCGCTACCCCCACAACCTCGCCATGCGGGACATTCTCGAAGCGATCCTCACGCATGCCGATGGTGTGGACGACGCGGCCCTGCGCGAGATTACGCGATATACCAAGCTGTTTTGGCTGAACACCGGACCGTACAACAATCTCACCGCGCGCAAGTTCACCCTCGCGCTCGCGCCGCGGGATCTCATCGACGCGGCCGAGCAGGCGTGGCGTAACGGCGCCCGCTTCACCCTCGATCGAGGTGAATCGATCGAGGATCTGATTCGACGCTACGAGCCGATGTTCTTCGATGCGACGTTCCAGCCGTTCGTCACCAACAAGACGCCTGGCCCGGGCCGCGATCTGCTGACCGAGAGCGCCAACAACTTCTACCAGGGAGTGACGCTCGCCGACCTCGAGCACTTCGTCGAGCGTCATCCACTCAACTCCCGCGTCGTCAGCCGTGACGGTGCCATCGTCGAAGAGGTCTACAGGATCGGCGGCCTCTACGGCAAAGAGCTGTCGCGGGTCGTGGAGCATCTCGAGGCCGCGCTCGCCTACGCGCCGGAGTCGCTCGCGCGGGCGTTGCGGGCGCTCATCCAGTGGTACCGCAGCGGCGACGATCGCGACCGCGAGGCGCTCGATATCGCCTGGGTGCAGAACCGCGATTCGTCCGTTGACACGATGAATGGCTTCATCGAGGTCTACCTCGATGCGCGCGGGATCAAGGGCGCCTGGGAAGGCGTCGTCTACTACGTCAACCACGCGAAGACGTGGAAGATTCAGCAACTGGCCGAGCACGCGCAGTGGTTCGAGGATCACCTGCCGATCGACCCACGGTTTCGCAAGCCGACCGTGCAGGGCATCTCCGCGACGGCGATCGAGGTTGTTATCGAAACCGGGGATTCCGGACCGATTACGCCGATCGGCGTCAACCTGCCCAACGATCAACGCATTCGCGAGGAGTACGGGAGTAAGTCCGTGTCGCTCGCCAATGTCATCGAGGCGTATGACAAGTCAACACCGGACAGCTTCCGCGAGGAGTTCTCGTGGAGCAGCGAGGAGGCGAGCCGTGCGCATCAGTGGGCGGCGTTTGCCAACGAGCTGACGACCGAGATCCACGAGGTGCTGGGCCATGGCTCGGGTCGCATGGCGGAGCACGTGACCCATCAGCCGCAAGAGCTTCTCAAGGAGCAATACTCTGCGCTCGAGGAAACGCGAGCCGACCTGGTCGCCCTCTATTTCGTCGCCGATCCATACGTGGTGGCGCTCGGGCTCGTTCCCGCGGAGCACCATGCCGCAATCGTGCGCACCGAGTATGAGGCGTTTGCCCGAAACGCTCTCGTGCAGCTCCGGCGTGTTCGCGAGGGAAGCCAACTCGAAGAAGACCACATGCGCAATCGGCAGGCGGTTGTGCATTGGCTGATGAGGCACAGTTGCGCGATCGAGCTGCGGCGCCGAGAGGGCAGGACGTTCTACGTGATGACCGATGTGGCGGCGTTTCGCGACGGTGTGGCGCGGCTCCTCGCCGAGGTGCAGCGCATCAAGTCGGAAGGTGACTACGCCGCCGCGCGCGGGTTCTTCGAGACTTACGGCGTCCACTTCGACCCGGTTATCCGGGATGAGATCGTCACACGCGTCGATCGGCTGAAGCTGCCGTCGTATACCGGCTTTGTCATGCCGAAGCTCGAGCCGGTGCACGACGATCGTGGAACGATCGTCGATGTCGCCATTTCCTACCCGTGCGACTTGATGACGCAGATGCTCGAGTATTCGCAGGAGCGACGGAGGCGATGAGGATTTTGTTGGCCCTGGCCGGCGCGCTGCTGGCGTCGGCCGTCGATGCGCAGTCGTTGCGCGAGCGGATGATCGCGGCTGAAGATTCGCGTCCACAGACGGCGGAGGGTCTCGCTCCGCTCATGGAGGGTCTGAAAAGCTCTCACGCGTCGCTGCGGCGACAGGCCGTACGGGGGTTGGGCCGGCTCGAGCGCGAAGATCTCATCGCCACGATCGCGTCTCGTGTATCCGACGACGACCCGACCGTGAGAGGCGCGGCCTACAACGCGCTCGGCCAGGTGGCGCGCTCCACTGCGGCCGTGGCCGACGTGCACGCCCGCATGCTGGCGGCGATGAAATCAGAGCCGGAGGTGGTCGCCTGGGGTGTGGGGGCGGCCACGTTGGGACGCTTGCCTTATGCGGACGCGGCGCTCGTGAAGCACACGGAAGAGATCGTCGCGGCTGTGCTGCCGGCACCCGCTGAACGATCGAGCCGACCCGCGTTCTACGGTCAAGCCGACGCTATGCTGGGCGCCGCGCGCGGCCTCGAGGCGCTCGTGCGCACCAGCCGCAAGGTGTCGTCTCCGCTATCGCCGACCGTGACGAGCCTCAAAGCCGCAGCGATCCTCGAGCCGAGCGCCACCGACGAACGAGTGATCCGGGTCAGACGCTTGGCGTGGCTGGCGCTGACCACGCTCGGCGCGGTCGACGCGACCCTGCTGCAGTCGGGCGTCGCCGACAGCGACGAGGAAGTGCGACGCCTCGCGATGGCCGCGGCCGGCGCCGACATCCCACTCGAACCTCGTCAGGCGGTGCTCGAGAAGGGGCTGAGTGACGCGAGCCCCCGAGTCCGCTACGAGGCGCTCAAGAGCTGGGGCCGGCAACTGCAAAGGACATCGTGCGAGGCGTTGCGCGCAGGGCTGCGCGACGCCAGCCCGCACGTGCGGTTGCTCGCCATCGACCTTCTGGGCAACGGGTGTGTCGATGAGGCTCCGACGGCGCTACTGCAGGCTCTGGCCGAGGTCGTGACGAGCCGGCCGGGCGAGTGGCACGCCCCAGCGCACGGCTTGGTTGCGCTCGCGCAGGTCGCGCCAGCCAAAGCGCGTGAGCTGATGCCTCGCTACACGAGGCACGCCACGTGGCAGGTACGGATGTACGCCGCTCGCGCCGCAGGGACGCTGCAGGCGTTCGACGAGCTGAGCACGCTCGCGCGCGACGTCCACGATAACGTTCGGGAAGCGGCGATGGCGGCCCTGGCCGAACTGAAACGTCCGGAAGCCGTCACAGCCGCACTCGAAGCGCTCGCGACCCGTGGCGACTATCAACTGCTCCTCACCTCGGCTCGCGCACTCTCGGTGGTTCCCACTGACCGGCGGCCTCGCGCCCGCCAGGTGCTCGTGGACGCGTTGGCGCGGCTCAGTGCTGACGCGCGCGAGACATCTCGCGATCCACGCATGGCAATTCTCGATCGGCTGAGCGAGATGAGACCGGTCGATGTGTCCGACGGCGGCGACGATCTCGGAGCCGCTCTTCGGGCTCGGCTCGCCGATTTCGATCCCGCGGTGGCGAGAAAGGCCGCCGAGATTCTGCAAGCGTGGACCGGCACGCCGCACGAAGCAACGCCGCAGCGCCCGCCGCCGGCAAGAACGGATCTCGTCCCCCTGGCTTCGGAGCACGACGTGCAACTCCGCATCACGATGGCGGGAAAGGGGGCATTCACGATGCGGCTGCTCCTCGACGACGCGCCCGCGTCGGCGGGTCGCGTTCTCGCGCTGGCGCAAAAGGGTTACTACAACGGCCTCACGTTCCACCGCGTCGCTGCCAATTTCGTCATCCAAGGCGGCAGTCCAGGCGCCAACGAGTACATGGGTGACGGTCCGTTCATGCGCGACGAAGTAGGTCTGGTGTCGCACTCACGCGGCACCGTCGGCATCTCCACACGAGGACGCGATACCGGCGACGCGCAGCTCTTCGTCAATCTGATCGACTCGCCACGCTTGGATCACATCTACACGGTCCTGGCCGTGGTCGTCGACGGCATGGACGTGATCGACGCCGTGATCGAGGGCGACGTCATCGATCGGGTGGAGGTGGTGGGGGAAGTGATGAGACCGGTATGCGGCCCCTAAACGAGAATTCTGTACTCGTTGTGGATCCGCAGAACGATCTTGGCGCGCGGAGCGCGCCAAAGAGACAACGCGAACTAGCCAAGGGCTTCGCGAGATATCAAGGGCAAGCCCTTGGCGAGTTCATCCGATGCTCTCTTCCCGCGTTCCTCGTGATCTCACGCTCAATGCCACCGCGCGGGCCGTGGCGGCGCTCAGACGGCGCGGCGGCCCCCTGCTCGACTTGACCGAGTCGAATCCCACCCGAGTGGGCATCGCCTATCCACCGGATCTGCTGACGTCGCTGGCGGACCCACGCGCGCTTGTTTACGACCCCGACCCGCTTGGTCTGTCCGTTGCCCGCGACGCGGTGGCGCGAGACTACGCACGCCGCGGACTCTCGGTGGACGCGTCGACCGTCGCGCTCACGGCGAGCACGAGCGAAGCCTACGCGCTCGTCTTCAAGCTCCTCTGCGATGCGGGAGACGCCGTGCTCGTTCCGCGGCCGAGCTACCCGCTCTTCGACTACCTGACCAGACTCGAGCTCGTCGACGCGATTCCCTACCCACTCGAGTATCACGGCTCGTGGCGCATCGACGTCGACGAGCTCCGCCGGCGGCTGACCCCGCGCGTAAAGGCCGTGCTCGTCGTTTCTCCCAACAACCCCACCGGCTCGTTCCTGCACGGCGATGACCTTGATCTGATGGTGTCGATCTTGAGCGAGCATGGCGCCGTGCTGATCGGCGACGAGGTGTTTGCGGACTATGGACTCGACCCTGCGCCGCACGCGCGATCCGTGCTGTCGCAACAAGCGGTGCCGGCTTTCGCGCTCGGCGGTCTCTCGAAGTCGGTTGGGTTGCCGCAGGTCAAGCTCGGCTGGTTCGCGCTCGCCGGGCCCGCGCACGTGGTACGAGACCTGCTGAACGCGTATGAAGTGATTGCGGACACGTACCTCTCGGTTTCGACGCCCGTGCAAGTGGCCGCGCCTGTCTTGCTGGAACGAGGCCGGGTTGTCAGGACGGCGATTCAAGAGCGGCTGACACGTAATCTCGGTACACTCAGGGCCCTCGTCGCTGAGGGTCCCGAGCTCTCGATTCTGCCCGTCGAGGGCGGCTGGTCGGCAGTGGTGCACGTGCCAACGACGCAGACGGAGGAGGAGCTCGTGCTGCAGTTGCTGGCAGAACGTGGCGTCCTCGTGCACCCCGGATATTTTTTCGACTTCCCACGAGAATCGTTCGTGATTGTCAGCCTTCTTCCTCACCCGAACGTGTTCGATCAAGCGATCGCCGGGCTCACCGCCCACGTACGAGGAGCGCTCGGCGGATGATCGGCGGCCGTCGGTCGGGGGTGCTCCTTCCGCTCTTCTCGATGCGCTCCGCGCAGAGCTGGGGCATCGGAGAGTTTGCGGATCTCGCCGGCGTCGCTCGCTGGCTGGCGCTCGCGGGACAGTCATTCGTCCAGTTTCTGCCGATCAACGAGATGCCGCCGGGCGAGCGGTCGCCGTACTCGTCGATGACGGCGATGGCGCTCGATCCGATCTTCGTTGCCGTGCCGCGTGTGCCAGATTTCGCCGGCATTGGTGGCGAAGCGGCGCTCGAGCCGTCGGAACGCTCGGCGCTCGAAAGTCTGCGCGAGCAAGCAGGGCTCGACTATCGAGGTGTCCGCGCCCTCAAGGACCAATGCTTGCGGCGCGCGTGGGAGCGCTTCGTGCGCGTGGAGTACGCGCGAGGCTCCAGCCGAGCGGCCAGACTCGACCGGTTCGAAGCCGAGGAAGCATGGTGGCTCGACGAGTACGCGCTCTTTCGCGCGTTGTCCGCGCATTTTGCCGATCGCGCCTGGTGGGATTGGCCCGAAGTCATCGCCACGCGGCGGCCCGAGGCTCTGCGCGAAGCCTTGGCCGTGCTCGACGGCGAGATTCGCTATCGCAAGTACCTGCAATGGTTGGCCGCTGACCAATGGAACGAGGCGCGGCGCCTGGCCTGGCCGGTCCGCGTCTTTGGCGATCTGCCGTTCATGGTGTCGGCCAATAGCCCCGACGTCTGGGCCAGACAAGATCAATTTCGCCGCGACGCCTCCGTCGGCGTGCCTCCCGATGCCTTCAGCGAGAGCGGGCAAGATTGGGGCCTACCGCCCTGGCGCTGGGAGACGATGGCCGCCACCGACTTTGCGTGGGTGCGTGCCCGGGCCACGCGCTCGGCGGCCATCTACGACGGCTTCCGTCTCGATCATCTGGTGGGGCTGTATCGCACCTACGTGCGCCCGCTCGACGCGCAGGCCCCGTTCTTCGCTCCCATCGACGAGCCGTCCCAACTCGCACTCGGCGAGACGCTCGTGAAAATCTACCAGGCCAGTGGGGCCGAGATTACCGCCGAGGATCTAGGGACCGTGCCCGACTTCGTGCGCGACTCTCTACGCCACCTCGAAGTGCCTGGCTACAAGGTGCTGCGCTGGGAGCGGCAATGGAACGAGCCTGGCCAACCCTTCATCGATCCGTCCGCGTACCCCGAGATCGCCGTCGCGACACCGGGCACGCACGATAGCGAGACGCTGGCCGAGTGGTGGACGACACTCGATGACCACGATCGGGCCGCGGTGTTGGGCATGCCGAGCATCGCGCGCGAGCTTCCCGACGACGCCAAGCTGGCGAGCAGATCCACATTGCCCGGGCCGGTGCTCGACGCCTTCATCAAGGCGCTCCTCACCTCGCCGGCGCGGATCGTCATCCTCCCGATGCAGGATCTCTTCGGCTGGTCCGACCGCATCAACACACCCGCCACCGTGGGCGAGACCAACTGGTCGTGGCGGATGCCCTGGGGCGCCGAAGGACTGATGCAGGAACGCGCAATCGAGCGACGGGTCTTGCGTGTACTCGAATCGCAGTTGGGCGTTGCGGCCCTGCATGCCGGGCAAGCGCAGTCGCACGTGCTTCACACCGTTCGAGCGGCCGGCCCATGCCGACATGTCCTGAAAGTACGCTTGGTTGCCGCTGCGCGGCAAGTGGCGCGGATAGTGCTGGATGTCGCCGGTCGTGAACTCTTGCTCGAACGCCTCGACGAGAACGGAGCGAAGCGTCTGGCCCGGCGTGAGGTCCGCCACCCTCAAGAAGAAGCCGTCGTAGGCCAGCACGTCGAAGTTCGGCTCGTCTTCCGTGTCATAGCAGACGTCGAACTCCACCTCCACGTAGTCCGCAGCGTTCGGGACGTTGAAGGCGGGGCTGAAGAGGCGCTCCCAGCGAACCGGCGATCCCATCGGATTGTCGTTGGCGTTCTGATGGAACGCGCCGTTCGAGGTCCCACAGAACGTGTTCGACGTCGTCCATGGGACGATGTTGGCGCCGCCACCATGGGCGGTTTGCCAGCCGAGGGGTAATGCTCCCGTTGCGACCGCATCGAAATTCTCCTCGAGCAAAGTGGTTTTCACCGGTGTGCCGGTGAACAGTGTGTGATGGAGCCGAGTCACACCATCGAGGCTGATCACCAGCAGCTCGAGCTCGATCGGCGTCCCCGCAACGAACGTCGGCGCCAGTCGAATCGCGAACGGCAGAAATCCGTTCGCGGTTTGGCCGGGCAGAACGTTGGGATAAACCGTGATCGCCCAGGTAACTTCGACACCCGGCGTCGAGGTCCCAAGGATGCCGACAGGAAAGCGGACGGGTCTGGCGCTGATGGGATTCGTGACGTAGTTGAAGAGCGGCAGGTGCACGCCGATGGCTTCGCCAGGATCGGCGAAGGCATTGCCTCCCGTGACGGCGGTGGCGGCGCCGCGTACGGCCACCGTCGCATACGGCGTCAGATGCTCGAAGAGCGGGACGATACGCACGACGGCGTCGGGCACCGTCAGGGCGGTGCTCGGCTGCCCGTCGGCGAAGCCTTCCGGTGGGGGGCTCGGGAGCGAGTAGGCCGCCCAGACTTGCCCGCCCGCCGCCACCATCTGGTTGTAGTCGCCCAGATTCGGCTGACTGGTGTCGTTGCCGTGCCCGGCTTTGAACGGCCGTTCTGTCAATGGACGCGGAGCCGACCACGTGCTGCCGCCATTGTCGGAAAACACGTAGCTCGTCTCGGTGCGATGCCCGCTGGTATCGACACCTTGGTCGTAGAAAAAGATCGAGACTCGGCCAGTCAGCGAGTCGACCGTTATCGTTGGGAACCACTGGGCCCGATCGTCACCAGGCCGACTGTTCACGGCGACCGGCGCGCTGAAGGTCGTTCCTCGGTCGATACTCCGCTGGAAGACGACATCGGCGCCGTCCAGCCCGTTGTTGCTGGCGTAGACGGCGTAGATATGGCCATCACGGGCGCCACCCGTGCGGTCGACTGCCAACGCGGGCGAGTTATTGATGCGGTCGTTGCCAAGGACCTGATCCATCGTGATGAATTCTGGCGATAGCTCGATGGGCGGCTGCCATGTTTCGCCATTGTCCAACGATCGCGCGAAGGCGATGGTGTTGCCAAACCCGCCAAACACGCCGGGCGACGGGAAGCGTTCCCATGCGGCATAGACGTCGGCCGATCCTGCGGCAAAGCGCGGAATCGAGCTCTGTCCATCGGCGGCCACGCGGGAGATGATTCGGCCGTTGTCGACAGGCCAGGTGAGGCCGCCGTCAATGGAAAACGCCGAGCGGATCTCAACCCCACCTGGCGCCGTCGCCGTGAAGTTGCTCCACGTCATGATGAGGCGCCCGGTGTCGGGATCCACATCGATAAACTCCTTGTCGGCCGCGTCGGCCGGAGCCGCGCCAACGGTGAGACCATTCGGATTGGTCGCGGGCACGACCTCGTAGGGGCCTTGCCATGTCTTGCCGCAGTCGGTCGATCGATGCACTCCCATGGTTTGCACGGCGGTCGTGGCCGAGAACTTCCTCACGAGGATCGACGAGTAGACGAAGGTACAGCCGCCGAGATGCTTCACGTCAGGATCACCAAAGACCTGCGGGAAGATTGTGGTGCCGATGCTTTCGGTCGGCGCCGTAATCGGCAACGAACCTCCATCGGTGAAGGTGCGGCCACCGTCGCTGGAGTACATGAAGCCGGAGACCGAGGTTGGATTCAAGGCAAAGCCGCGGGTGTCGTTGAAGCCCACGACAACGAACTGTCGTGTGTGATCGATGGCGATGGAGAGCTCGGCCTGCCCACCCGATGGACCTTCACGCAATCCAGCCGGGCAGCGCGGATCGTTCAGGCACAGATCATCATCCTCCTTGTCGTCCGATGCCTCGATGCCCGCGTCGAGACGTCCAGCCGCGTTGTCGCGGCCCGCGAGTGCTGCCGCCGCGCGTTCGGCCACGACCTCGCGCGCTCGCGCCGCAAGTTGCCCCATGGGGGACATCCGATCGTCGGTCGCTTTTGCGCGCACGGTTTGCGATGGTTGCGCGGCGGCCGGCGTGGCGATGGCGATGAGAGCGGCAAGGGTCAGCCCGAGGCAACATGCCGACCTTCCCGAGCGACGCGGCGGAAATACCATCACCATGGACGCCTCCTGTTGAGCCACGACCGGAACGCGGTGTGGGAGCGCGGCGAGCCTATGCCTCTCCGGGGATGGTGTCAACAGCGGCAGTAGTGTGAAGATCAAAAATGAGGGAATGAGGGAGTGAGGGAGTGAGGGAATGAGGGAGTGCGGGAGTGAGGGAATGAGGGAGTGCGGGAGTGAGGGAATGAGGGAGTGCGGGAATGAAGGAGTCATTCCGTCACTCCTTCATTGTGCAATTCTCGCCACCGCCGTCGCTGAGGCGGTTCGAGTAGGATGACGCGGTGTGGAGGATCGCATGATGACGAGCTCGTCCCCGCGACGTTCGGCTGCCTTGACCGTTGGCCTCGTGGCGCTCGTCACGGCATTCATCTGGACGTCTGCCGCTGCCGCCCAGACTCAGCCACCTCCGCTGAAGGGCGCGGCGGAGCCGCCGCCTCACGCCGTGCCGGTCAGCATCTCACTGGAGGATTTGCCCTATCCGCACCCGGTCTCCTATTTGCCGCTCACGGTGTACGGCCAAGACGTTCGCCTGGCGTACATGGACGTGCCGGCAGCGGGGGCGGGCAACGGCAAGACGATCGTCCTGTTCCATGGATTGAACTTCTTCGGCGAGGCGTGGGGCCCGACGATCGACGTCTTTCGCAAGGAAGGCTACCGCGTCGTCGTGCCGGATCAGATCGGCTTCGGGCGTTCGTCGAAACCCGACATTCCATACACGTTGAACGACATGGCGAGAAACACGCGCGCTCTGCTCGAGCACGTCGGAGTGAAACAGGCGATCGTGCTCGGTCACTCGATGGGCGGGATGGTCGCCACGCGCTTTTCCCTGTTCTATCCCGACCTCGCCACACACCTCGTCATCGAGAACCAGATTGGGCTCGAGGACGCGCGCTTGCAGCGGCCGTGGGGTGGCTTCGACGCCACGTTCAAGAGCAGCCTCGCGCGTGACTGGGTCGAGATTCGCCGCAACATCGAGCGCTATTTCGTGACATGGAAGCCTGAGTACGAGAAGTACGTGCTCATTCACTACGGCTGGACGCTCAGCGGCGATTGGCCGCGACTGGCGAAAATTCGCGCCGCCCTACAGCAGATGGTCTACCAGGAGCCGGTCGTCTACGACTGGCCTTTCATCAAAGTGAGAACGCTCGTCATCGGCGGAACCGAGGATGGGCCCAACTTCCCAGCGCTGGCCAAGCGAACCGCCGACACGATTCCCGGCGCCACGCTCGTCCTGTTTCCCAAGATCGGCCACAACCCGCACATGGAGGCGCCCGATCAATTCTTCCCGGCGGTGCTCAAGTGGCTGTCATCGGGAGCGCCATCCACTGCGCAATGATCCCCGATAACACGAAGACCACGAAGACCACCAAGGAAAGGAACTGAGGGTCGCCCTCAACCCTTCGTGTCCTTCGTGTTGTCTATTTCTTCATCCGTTGTAAATCTGCCTCGGCGGCGATGAACCCGAAGGCGTTCCACTGCCGGCCTGCCACGACCTTTTCAAAGGTCTGCTTGGCCCGTGCCTGGTCACCGGTGACGAAGTAGTAGTTCCCCACGCCGTACCCTTGGGTGGCAATCGTCAGATCGTCGGCTTTCGCCGGATCGAGGAGCGCCTCCGGTTTCTCGATCCCTTTGTACATGAGCAGCCGGCGATGGTAGGAACCATTCTCGAGGATGTCCATCTTCGGCGTGATCCGCTCCAGCAGCTTTGCGGCCTCCGCCTTGCGATTCATCCGCATCAGCGTCATCCACTGCCAGTCGCTCGTGGCCGCCACCGAGTCGTCGTTGTTCGACACCTTCATGCACTCGTGATAGGCGTCGAGGGCTTTCGCATAGTTGCCGGTGAGGTAGTACGCGAGGCCGAGGTGATACCAGATGTTGAACTGCAGCGTGCTGCGCGGCTTGCCGGCTGCATTCGGCGCGCCGTCTGGCTCGATCTCGTCGGCCGCGCCCTTGACGAGCGAGGCGGCCTTCTCGAAATCGGCGGTCGCCCGGTCGAACTGGCGCACCGTGATGTAGCGGTGCCCGCGGTGACGATAGAGCTTTGGGTCGTCGCCGGCGGGATGAGCGGTTTGCCGGCCAACGACGTCGCCTCAGGCTTCCCCGTCTGGGCGCGCTCGGTCGGGGCCGCTGCCGCCAGCCCCGTCCCGAGGATCGCGGCGAGCGCGAGAACGCTGAGGACCCGTCCGGGAATAGGAGTGCCGAGTCTGGGCGCCGAACAGGTCCTAAGTGTCTTCATAGATCACATCCTTCTGGCGCGGGACGTCGCTCGTGTTGCGCTGTGCGCCCGTGTCGTCTGACGCATTGATGAGTGTCTCGCCGTCGACGACGGCGTCTTCGGGGAGGCCGAGGAGGTTCGCGCTCTGCAGCACACGTGGGACGCTGTCGATCGCCTGCATGGGCTCAATCTCTGACTCGGTCGTCGCGCCGAGCGCCTTGAACTTGCGCGCCGTGACGAGCACGCGTGTCTCGTACGATCCAACCGTGTCATTGAAAGCACGGACGGTCGAGTCGAGCCGCGTCCTCAGGGTGTCGAGGTGCTCGGTCATCTTCGAGACGCGCTCGTAGAGCTCACGCCCCAACTGGTGGATCTCCTGCGCGTTGTGCGCCATCTGCTCGTGCCGCCACCCTTGCGCCACGACGAGCAACTGGCCGATGAGACTCATCGGCCCCGCCAGCACCACTCGGTGGCGGGCACTGAACTCGAGGAGCGTGGGATCCTCTTGCAGCGCCGCATGATAAATCGCCTCGGCGCCGAGGAACATCACCACGAACTCGGGCGAGGGCTGAAAGCTCTCCCAGTAACTCTTGGCGCCGAGCTTGACCACGTGATCCCGGACTTGCCGGGCGTGATCGCGCAGGCGCGCGTGCCGCGTCTCGTCGTCGGGCGCCTCGAGGGCGCTCAAATATGCGTCGAGCGGCACTTTCGCATCGACGATGACGCTGCGCCCGGCCGGCAGGCGGACGATGAGGTCGGGGCGTTGCCGCGCGCCGTCGAAGAGCGTGGTCGGCTGTTCCTCGAAGTCGCATTGCTCGAGCAGACCGGCAAGCTCGCACACGCGCCGCAACTGCACTTCGCCCCAACGGCCGCGGACCGCCGGCGTCCGAAGCGCGCGCACGAGGTTCTGTGTCTCGCCGCGCAGCTTGTCGTGCTGCAAACCCACTTCGCGGAGCAGCGTCGTGACCGCGCTCGCCGACGCGATGCGGCTTCGTTCCGCCTCGCCGAGCTTGTGATCGACCTCTGTGAGCGTGTCCCGGATCGGCTTGATCAGCTCATCGAGCGCCTGCTGCCGCTTGTGAATCTCTCCCAGCGCGGTGCTCTGCACGTTGGTCAGCTTCTGGTCGGCCAGCTTCAAGAACTCTTCCGTCGTCATTCGAAGCGCCTGCCCGGCGAGCGAATCGAATGACGCCTTGAGCTGATCCTGCGCCTGGCTGAGAAGGGTCAGCTTCTCCGGAACGGCTTCTCGCAGGTGCACCAGCTCGGTTCGATAGCGCATGTTGTCTTCGCGGAGCCGCACACCTTCGTGGCGGGATGCGTCGAGATGTTCACGCGTGCGACGGAGCTCGTCTTGCACATCGGCGAGCGAGCTGCGCTGGAGTCTGGCAGCCGCCTCGATGTGCTGCCGGCCCGCCTGTCGGGAAATCAACCACCCACCGAAGAGACCAGCGGCGAGAACGAGCAGCAAGACGGAGGCGCTGGACAGATCCATGGAGCTTCGGTTGAGAGATTCGCCAAAAACGTGATCGGGCGCCGTTTTTTGTAAAGCCGGTCGCGAGGACGCCCGCCCGTCGATCAATCTTAACCTGCGGGAAACACGAGTCTTGTCATCCATCGACCACATGGACAAGCCGTTGCTCTGCGATCGAGGGTGAACCAGGTGCTCGATCGCCCAGGCGCCATGACCCTCCCGCTCTTCGAGGACGGGTTCGGCCGCCGCGTCCTCGCGCTCGATCCCGACGGCGGTGAGCCGATCGAGCGGCTCTCATTCAGTCCGGCGTTGGCACAGGTCGACGAGTTTGCGCCGGCGCTCGGCGATCTCGTGTCCCGCTATGCGAGCGCCCGACACGCCTCGTACTTGCGCGTGAGGCGTGTGGATCGGCCCGACGCGGGCGAGCTGGTCATGGTGTCCGACCGAGTCGCGGGCTGGCGCCTTTCCGAGGTCTTGCGCGTCTCGGCGCGAGAGCACCTGAAAGTCGACCTCAGCGCGGTCATAAACGTGCTGCGGCAGTTGCTGCCGGCCGTGACGCTCTTCTCGCGCCATCAAAAGGATCTGGGAATCGGTAACGTGGCGCCCGAGCGATTGCTCATCACCCCGCAGGGACGCCTCGTCATTGTCGAACACCTGTTGGGCGCGGCGCTCGAGTCGCTGCACTATAGCCGGGAACGCTACTGGCGCGACCTGCGTGTGGCGCTGCCGCCTGCACCGCGCATCAGCCCGCGAGCCGACGCCACGGGTATCGGGCTCGTGGCGCTGTCGCTCGTTCTGGGCCGGACGCTCGACGAGGACGAGTATCCCGAGCGCCTGACCGAGCTCATCGAATCGGCCAGCGAGACCATCGACGGCACCTCGCGTCCCTTGAGTGCAGGTTTCAGATCGTGGTTGTCGCGATCGCTTCAGATCGATGTGCGTACCGCGTTCCAGTCGCCACGCGAAGCACAGGTCGCCTTCGAGGCTGTGCTCGCGAGCGACCGCGCCTACGTGACGAGCTCGCCGGCGCTCGAGGAATGGCTGCGACGCTATGCCGCGCTCGCGGGATCTCCCGCCGCCCTCGTTTTCGCGGCGACCGAAGACTCTCCCGCGCCGCCCTCACCTGGGTCGACACGCGAACCCACATTGTCCGGCTCTCGATCGCCAGCGATCACACCGGTCGTGCTGGAGGTTCCGGAATCGGCGCTGCCCGCTTCGCCGACAGCGACCGGCTTCGACGAGGCGCCGGCAGAGCGCAACTCGACCAAAATCGTGTCGGCAGTGCCCCGTCCGTCACGCGCAGTCGCCGTGCTGGCGGCGGTGGCGATTCTCGAAGCGACGGCTATCGGGTGGCTGTGGCTGCGCGATCCGGCGCCGCCGCTCTCGACTGAAGGTGAGCTGGTCGTTCAGACCCGCCCTCAATCGGCTCGGGTGAGCATCGACGGGGAAGAGCGTGGCGTCACCCCACTGACCGTTGGCTTGTCGCCGGGTACGCACGTTCTCGAGATACGCGTGGGACGCTCGGAGCCGCGCGTCATCCCGCTCACCATCCGCGCCGGTGTCCAATCCTCTCAGTACATCGAGCTCCAGAGTGTGCCGACGACGGGTGGGCTGGAAGTTCGGAGCGAGCCGACCCGCGCCAGCGTGACGGTGGATGGGCGGGCGCGCGGGTCCACGCCCCTGACGCTTCGCGACCTGCCGCCCGGAGATCATGAGGTGACGCTGCAGACGAGCGGCGGCAAGCCGGTCAAGCAAGTGGTTCGCATCGAAGCCGGTGTCACGGCGCAACTCGTGGTGCCGCTGGCGCGTTGAGGAACCAGCCGGATCGGCGCACGGCTCCTGGATCAGAACGAGGAAGTCAAAAGGAAGAAGCAGAAATCCGATCGCAAGCGAGTTTCGGTTCTGACTTCAGCCTCTTGCCTTTTCCCTTTGACTTCAGGCACAGGCTTTGTTCATCAGCCTGTTAGCGCCCCGGCGGCTTGGCTGTCTGCGCGCGCTCGGTCGACGGCGGCACCAGTCCCTTCAGCCGCATATACGTGACGATGTTGCCGTAGTGCTCGTTGTTGTGGCTGGCGTTCTGGATGAGGATCGCGCCACGCGGCACCTGTTGGGGCCCCGCAGATACGAGCTCGGCCAGCGTGGCATCGCTTTGGGCCGCGTAAATGGGCTCGCAGTAGGCGACCGCGGCTTTCATGGCGGCCACGAGCTTCGCCTTATCGCTGACTTTCTCGAAATCGTCCTTGTTCGGATTGGCCTCGCCTTTGGCCCGCGCACAGAAGTTGTAGTTGGCGTTGGCGACATGACCAACGAAGCCGGCGAACGTCCGCACGTCTTTCGTCGCCTGAAAGCCGTAGTCGGCCTCGGGCATCTTTTCTGCCGCCTCCATGACGTTGCGCGCCACGCCGTCGTGGTGGCGTTTCAGCGCCTCAGCCAGGGCCTTGGACTGTGCCAAGACAGGCACCGCCGACGCGACGAACACACCGCACATACACACGATCATTACTCGCTTCATGCGCACTCGCCTCCTGTGAAAGAGGAATCCTAGCATGGGGTCGAAGCAACCTGGTTGCTCTTAAGAAACCCGGTTTCGTCTCGACCCTAGAACGAGAACTTCACCGCCAACTGGATGACTCGCTCGTTCACGCTCGTGAGCACGGTGCCGAACGCCGGGTTGGGCGTCAGCGTGGAGCCCGCCACCGAATAGAACGCCGAATCGGTCGACGACCACACATCGTCGTTGAACAGGTTGAACGCCTCGACGATCAGCGTCAGGCGCTGCCGCCCGCCGAACGGGATATCCCGGGAAACCCGCGGGTCGAACGTCACCATGCCGGGCAACCTGAATTCGTTCCGGCTCGTGCCCGGCGCGATGTCGTTTCGCGTATTGCCGTCGTTGTTCAGGTCGACATTGCCGACGCGGGCCGTATATGGCTGGCCCGATTGCGCGGTCACGATCGCACTCAGCGTCCACCTGCGCAACAGCGTGCCCAGCGCCCCTTCGAAGCCGCTCGCCCATTGATCGGTGGAGTAGATACCGCTCAGCACGAACCGATGGCGCTGGTCGTTGTTGCCGTCAGTACGGTCGGCGTCGAAGTCGGCGGGGTTCGAGGCGTACTTGAGATCGTCGCCGGCATTGCCCGGAACGACGGCCGTGGCGTCGGGCACGGTGTCTTCGACGCGTCCCAGCGTGTAGGCGGCGCGCGCCTGCAGTCCGCCCGAGAAGCGGCGATTGAGCTCGAAGGTCATCCCGTTGTAGCGCGACTCGGCGGTCGATTCGAAGGCGATCACTCGCTGGAAATTTCGGAAGGGGCGGTCGCTGCCGAACGTGTGATAGGTGAAGGTTCGGCCCGTTCCCGCTTCGGTCAGCGTGCGCTGCCCGAGCGTGCCCAGGTTGCGATCGATCGAGCGCGGCAACTGCTGGCCATCGACGAACAGATAATTCACCGCCAGCGTCGTCTGCGGCAGCAGCTCCCACTCGAACCCCGCGCTCGCCTGCATCAAACGCGGATTGGCAAAGTCTTGATCGATGTAGAAGATCGATGGGGTGGTCAGCGTGCCCACCGTTGGAATCGACGAGAACGTGTTGGGATAGGTCGGCACGGTATCGCCGCGGAAGATGAGCGACACGATGTTGATGCCGTTGTTGCTGTGCGCCGTACCGAGCATGATCGACGGGGTTCGCCCATAGAACAGACCCCAGCCGCCACGCACGACGTACTTGCGCCCGACCGGCGACCAGGCGAGACCGATCCGCGGACCCCAGTTGTTCGTGTCGGCGTCCAGGCGGCTCGTGTCGATTCCCGCCGCCGCGAGGTCGGCGTCAGGGTTTCGGACCGGCGGCTGCTGGGTCTTCATCAGGTCGTAGCGGACGCCGGCGTTGAGCGTGAGATCGCTGCGCAGCCTCCACTCGTCTTGAACGAAGAACGAATACTCCTGGATGTTCGGATTGGTTTCCGCCCCGGTCGTGTTGGGACCGGCAAAGTTCTGTTGATACTGCTCGTTGGTGCCGCTCGGCCTGCCGCCGTTGAACGAGGCGAGGCTGCGGAATGTGTACGAGCCGCCGAAGAAGCCGGGGAAAAAGTTGAGGATATCGTCGAATTGAAAATCGAAGCCGCCCTTCAGCTTGTGCTCGCCGCGCACCCACGTGAGCGTGTCGGCCGCCTGCCAGCGCTTGATGGTCGTCTCGCGAGGGCTGAAGTTGTTGCGCCCGATGATCGCGACCGTCGTGGCGCCCTCGAAGATGGTCGCCTCGGGGTCGTTGGTATTGGCGAAGCCCGGCTCTTCGTCTCTGGCCCATGCCGGGCACCGTCGTCGGCAAGTTCAAGAACGCGTCGTTCGGCTGCGTGTTGCGCTGGCCATCGTAGTTGAAGAAGAAGAAGTCGCGGTCGCGGCGGATGGGACCACCGACGACGGCGCCGAACTGATTGTAGTGATACGGCGATTTGGGCCGCCCGCGCAGCTCGTTGACGTAGCTGTTGGCGTTCAGCGCTTTGTCCCGATAGAACTCGAACACCGAGCCGGTGAACGCGTTGGTGCCCGACTTGGTGACGACGTTGATGACGGCGCCGCCGGCCCGTCCGTACTCGGCGGAGTACGAGCTGGTGTTCACCTGGAACTCCTGCACGGCCTCCTGGCTGAATTGATACGGTGCTCGACCTGATCCGGTGCGCCCAACCGTTTGCCCGAAGAACGTGTTGTTGTTGTCGGCACCGTCGACGACGAGGCTGTTCAACGTGCCGCGCTGGCCCGCGAAGCTGATGTCGCCGCCGCGAACGTCGCGCGTGACGCCAGGTGTGAGGAGCACGAAATCGATGAAGTTACGGCCGTTCACCGGCAGATTCGCCACCGCCGTCGAATTGACCGTCGCCGCGATCTGCGAGCGGCTGGTTTCGAGCACGGGCGCCGTGGCGGAAACGGTGACCGTCTCGGCCACGCTCGCCACGCCGAGCTGCAGGCGCAACGTCAAGGTCTGACCCACCGTGAGCTGCACATCAGGCTGCTTCCGACTGGTGAAGCCCGCGAGGGTCGCCGTCACGTCATAGGCGCCGACGGGAAGGAGCTCGGCCGCGAACAGGCCTTGCGCATCGGTGACGGTTTCGCGGACCGCCCCTGTTGCCGAGCTCGTGATGGCGATCGACACGCCCGGCAGCACGGCGCCCGACTGATCGACGACGCTCCCCTGGATGGAACCGGTGACGCTCTGCGCCGACGCGCTGGAGCCGGCGAGCGCGAACAGCAAGCCGAGGACCACGCGCGTGCGCGCACAACGGATCAGCGCCAACATAGGACCTCCCTGAGGGATACGGACAATCGCACGAACACTGACAGAGGCGCGCAACGGGAAAGTGAACGGCAGCCGATCGTACTGTGGGTAGGGAAGCGGGTCAACGAGGCACTCGCGCAATGTCAAGGCCCGCGCGGCGTTCCCTGGCGCGACGTTCTGCCATAATCACGGTCCTTATGGCCCTCATCTACCCCTTCGGGGCGTTGCGGCCGGCGCCGAGCGCCGCAGCAAACGTCGCGGCGGTCCCCTACGACGTGGTCACGACCGATGAAGCCCGGGAGCTGGCCACCGCAAACCCATTGAGCTTTCTGCACGTCTCGCGCGCCGAGGTCGACCTGCCGCTCGACACCGACCCGTACGGCGACGCGGTGTATGCTCGAGCGGCCGCCAACCTGACGACGCTCCGCGAACGCGCGCCCCTCATCGTCGAAGATCTCCCGAGCTTTTATGTCTACCGCTTGCACATGGAGAATCATCGGCAGACCGGCGTCGCCGCGTGCTTCTCGCTCGACGAATACGAGAGCGACGCCATCAAGAAGCACGAGAAGACCCGCCCTGACAAGGAGGACGATCGCACGCGGCACATGATCGCCATCGCCGCTCAAACCGGTCCGGTGTTTCTGACCTATCGCGATTCGGCCGCCGTCGCCGCCGTCGTCGAGCGGATCGCCGTCACCGAGCCCCTCTACGATTTCACCGCCCCCGACGGCGTCCGCCACGTCGTGTGGCGCGCGCCGGCGGCGGAGAACCGTGCCATTCAAGAGGCCTTCGTCGCCATCCCGACCTTGTATATTGCCGACGGGCATCATCGGGCCGCGAGCGCGGCTCGGGCGCGCCGTCATCTCGGTGCTCGTGGTGCGGGCGAACACGATCGGGTGCTGGCCGTGGCGTTCCCCGAAGGTCAGATGCAGATCCTTCCGTACAACCGCGTCGTTCGCGAGTTGAACGGACGAGACGCTGGCGCCTTTCTCGCGGCCTTGTCGCAACAGGTCCTGGTCAGCGAAGGCGGGTCGCCCACGCCCACTCGACGCGGCGAGGTGGCGATGTATCTTGCCGGCACATGGTACACGCTCGACCTCGGCGAGCCGCTGTTTGGCGGCGATCCGACCGAGTCGCTCGACGTCAGCCGCCTGCAGGATGCCGTGCTCGCGCCGCTGCTCGGCATCGAGGACGTGCGCACCGACAAGCGGGTCGACTTCGTCGGCGGCGTACGGGGCACGAGCGAGTTGACGCGCCTGGTGGACAGCGGCCGCGCCGCGGTGGCGTTCTCGCTCGCACCGGTCACCGTGGAAGACTTGATGCGGATCGCCGACGCCGGCGGCATCATGCCCCCGAAGTCGACCTGGTTCGAGCCGAAGCTACGCGATGGTCTGTTGTCGCACATGATCTGAGGGCTGGTCGGGCTAGCGGGGCTGGTGTGGCGGGTCGGGTGGGCTGGTGGGCGGAGTTCAGGCTGGCAAGGCGGTTTCGGTCGGATGAGTGTGCTGACGGGGCTTGGGTGCGAGGTGCTCTACCAGCCCGATGCCAAAGGCGACGGTCTCGTGGTGGCGATTCGGGAGAGTGGCGCGCACGTGCTCATCGTCCGCTCGACCGAGGTCAACGCCGCCATGCTCGATGCCGGGGCCCTCTCCCTCATCGTGCGCGCCGGCGCCGGCGTCAACACCATCGACGTCGCCGGCGCGTCGACACGAGGGATCTATGTGTCGAACTGCCCGGGAAAGAACGCCGTCGCGGTCGCGGAGCTGACCCTGGCGCTCATGTTGACGATCGATCGCCGTATTCCGGACAACGTCGCGGCCCTCCGTGCCGGCGAGTGGAACAAGAAGGAGTTCTCCAAGGCCCAGGGGCTCTTCGGCCGCACGCTCGGACTGCTTGGGTTCGGATCGATTGGACAGGAAGTCGCGCGGCGGGCGCGCGCGTTCGGTATGCCGGTTCTCGTCTGGAGTCGTCGGTTTGGCACTGACCCCGCGGCCTCGAGAGCCGCCGTGGAGGAGCTCGCCGTCGAGATTGTCGCGTCGCCCGACGAGGTCGTGCGCCGCGCCGACGTCGTGAGCGTGCACCTGGCGCTCAGCACGGACACGCGCAGTTTCGTCGGCGCCGAGCTCCTGCGGCAGATGCGGCCGGGATCGATCTTCATCAACACGGCGCGGGGCGAAGTGGTCGATTACACGGCGCTGCAAGAGGCTGTCAGCGAGCGTCGCCTGCGCGTCGGGCTCGACGTCTTTGCCAACGAGCCGACATCGGCGTCCGGCGCCTTCAGCCCGCCCATCGTCGCGATGCCGGGCGTGTACGGCACCCACCATATCGGTGCCTCGACCGATCAGGCGCAGGAAGCCATCGCCGCCGAGGCCGTGCGTATCGTGCGGACGTTTGTCGAGACCGGCCGTGTGCCCAACGTCGTCAATCTCGCACGGAAGACGCCGGCGACGCACATGCTGGTGGTGCGGCACCGCGATCGGCCGGGCGTGCTGGCGCACGTGTTCGAGCGCCTGCGCGACGCCGACCTGAACGTCCAGGAGACGGAGAACATCATCTTCGAAGGCGCCCAAGCGGCCGTCGCCCGCATCAACCTCGACGGAGAGCCGACCGCCGCCACTCTGGAAGCAGTGCGATCGCGGGAAGAGGTCCTGGACTTGCAGCTTGTAAGGCTCTAACCAGGTGCGACAGGTGCTTTGACCAGGTGCGACCCGTGCGAACAGGTGCTTGGGTACTTTGGTGCGAGTGCTACCGATGCGGGCACCCGAACCCAGTATCCAAGCACCTGTTGCACCCGCACCTAAGCACCTGTCACACCCGCACCCGAGTACCCCAGCACCTGTCACATCCGCACCCGAGTACCCCAGCACCCGTCGCACCTGTCGCACCCGTTCAATCTAGTACAATCCCCCGGTCATGGCCACGACCGTTCATCGCATCTTCAACTTCTCGGCCGGCCCGGCCGTGTTGCCGTTGCCGGTCCTCGAAGAAGCGCAGCGCGATCTCGTCTCGCTGCCAGGCGTCGGGATGTCGATCCTCGAGATCAGCCACCGCTCGAAGGCCTTCGAGGCCGTGCTGGCGAAGACCGAAGCGGACCTCCGGACGCTTGGCGGCGTACCGGATGGCTACAGGGTGCTTTTCCTGCAAGGCGGCGCGTCGTTGCAGTTCTCGATGGTCCCGCTCAATCTACTTGCCCCCGGCGCGACGGCCGATTACATCGTCACTGGCGCGTGGTCGCAGAAGGCGGTGAAAGAGGCGCAGCGGGTTGGCACGGTCCATATCGCCGGCACCACTGAGCACGAGCAGTTCACACGTATCCCTCGACAAGACGAGCTGAGGCTGACGCCCGGCGCCGCCTACGTGCACTTCACGACGAACAACACGATTTTCGGGACCGAGTGGCAGCGCGAGCCAGACGCTGGCGCGGTACCACTCGTGGCAGATACCTCGTCGGACATGTTCAGCCGTCCGATCGATATCGCGAAGTACGGGTTGATTTATGCCGGGGCGCAGAAGAATCTCGGACCATCCGGCGTGACCTTGGTGATCGTCCGCGACGACCTCCTCGGGCGCTCCTCGAAGTCGTTGCACACGATGCTGAGCTATGCAGTTCAGGCAGAGAACGGCTCGATGTACAACACGCCGCCGTGCTTCGGAATCTATCTGATGGGTCTTGTCGCAAAATGGGCGCTGGCGCAGGGTGGTTTGACGACCATCGGCGACACCAACGCACGCAAAGCGGCGACGCTGTACGCCGAAATCGACCGAACGGGCTTTTATCGAGGCACGGCACGCGAAGACAGCCGCTCGCGCATGAACATCACGTTCCGGCTCCCGAACGAGGAGCTCGAGAACGTGTTCGTCAAGGAATCGACGGCCGCGGGCTTCGACGGCCTCAAAGGCCATCGCTCGGTCGGCGGCATGCGTGCATCGATCTACAACGCGTTCCCCGAAGAGGGCGTCGACAATCTCGTCGCGGCCACGCCGACCGCGTCGGCTCCCGCGGCGACGGCCGCGCCGCTGGGGATCGGGCGGTGCTTGCGTGCCATCGCCGCCCGCGTCGGTGGGGCTGGCCGGAGCGAGGCCGCTGGCCGCTTCCACAAAGCCGCGCCAGTGCTCGAGCACTTCGGGCGCGCGTCCGTGAATATCGAGCCACGTCAGCGCGTCCTCGAATGGACCGCGATGCATGAGCGCACGTTTGGCCCGAGGCGACGAGTCGAGCTCCAGCAATCGACGCTGCAGAGAAAGGATCTGACGCAGGCGCTCGGTGTCGCGCCGCGCCACCGGCAAAATGCCGATCATCAACAGCGGCTCCTTCGGCGGCCGCGGACGGCCGCGCGGCGCCGGTACGGGGTCGACAATCGGCTCCGATTCGAGGTCGAACAATCCGGGCCGCCGCCGCGGCATCAACCCCAGCGGCACGAGCAGGGTGCCGAGCAGCACCGGATTGGTGAGCGTGGCAGGAATGGTTGGGAATCGTCGCCGATAGGTGTCGAGCTGAGCGAGGGCAGGCCACAAGCCATTTCCGCCGTCGCGCTCCAGCAGATCGGGCGTGACCGCTTGCAATAAGCCATGCGCGGCCAAGCCGCGAAACGTCTTCTCGGCAGCGCCCGACCGCAGCACTTTGTAGTACTCCTCGATCAGCCGCGCCGGCGAGGCAAGGGCGAGCCGCTCGCCGTGCGCACCGAGCGCGTGGACGATGGGCTTGTCGAGCGTGAAGTCGAGGCGTGCCGCCATGGCGACCGCCCGGAACATGCGAACCGGATCTTCCTGGAATCGCTGATTCGGATCGCCGATCGAGCGGATGAGACCCGCCCTGAGATCCTCGAGTCCGCCGACATAGTCGATGATCGAGAACGTGCCGATGTCGTAGAAGAGCGCGTTCACCGTGAAGTCCCGGCGGAACGCATCTTCTTCGGGTGTGCCGAAGGTGTTGTCGTGACGGATGAGCAAGTCCTGCGAGCTCTCGTCGCCAGAATCGGTGTCCGGGGGCGGCTCTGCCGGCTCGTTCTCCGTCCCCGGCGGAACGTGCCGCCTGAACGTCGCCACCTCGATGGCTTTGTTGCCGAAGCGAACGTGCGCCAGGCGAAAGCGCCGGCCGATGATCCAGCAGTTGCGAAACAGCTTCTTGACTTGATAGGGATGCGCCGATGTCCCGATATCGAAGTCCTTGGGCCGGCGGCCGAGAAGGAGGTCGCGAACGCTTCCGCCCACGAGGTATGCGGCGTAGTGGAACTGATGGAGCCGGTGGAGCACTTTGAGGGCATCCGGGTCGATATCCCGGCGCGAAACCGTGTGCTCGGCGCGCGGCACGATGACCGGATCAGGCATCCGGACAGTCATTGTACAGCGTGTTACCATCGCGCAGATGAGGCGTGCGCTGACGGTTGCCGTGGTGCTGTGCCTGGCGACGCCAATCGTCGCCACGGCGACACGCGCCGATCTGGCGCGGGCGCGCACGCTCTACAACGAGCGCCAGTTCGACGCCGCCATCGCCTTCGCGGAATTGGCGCGTCAGACGCCGGCCACCGCCGACGCCGCGGCGGTGGTGCTGGCACGCTCGCACCTCGAACGCTATCGCGAGCGCGTCGATCCCGCAGACCTGGCCGCCGCCCGCGCGGCCTTGGCCGTTGTCCGTCCGGTGACACTCGAATCGCGCGACCAGGTCGAGTTCCTGCTCGCCTCTGGCGCGTCCTTGTTTCTCGAAGACGAGTTTGGCGCCGCCGCCGAGCTCTTCGAGAGCGGTCTTGTCCAAGCGCAGTCGGATCCTCTGCTGCGCGACAGCATGCTCGACTGGTGGGCCAGCGCCGTCGAGCGTCACGCGGCCGGCGCCGACCGAGAATTGCGGGTGCTCGAGTTCACGCGCCTCGGCGAGCGGATGCTGCGCGAGCTGCAGAGCAACCCGGGCTCCGCGCCGGCAGGCTATTGGGTGGTCGTGGCCGCGCGCGGGAGCGGCGATGCCCAGCTTGCGTGGAGCGCAGCCGTCGCGAGCTGGGTGCGCGCCCGCCTCGCCGGCGAACATGCCGCGATGTTGCGCGCCGACCTCGACCGCCTGGTCCAGGAGGGCATCATCCCCGACCGCGTCCGCCCGATGCCAGCCGATCAGCGCACGCAGGCCGAGCTCGACCTACGCGCCGAGTGGGAGTTGATCAAGCAGAAATGGCAATAAATCCCATTGCAGATCTTCAGATTGCAGATTGCAGATTGATCGCAGATGTTCGATCGAAGAATCGATTGAGTCGCTTGTCTGATCGGGTCTATTGGCTCACAGGGTCCAATCGAGCGCCACCCAATCGAATCCACGAGCGTCAATCTCTCTCTGGGACAATCTGCGATCTGCAATCTGCAACCTGAAATTAATTCTTTGCGTCCTTCCAGGTCTCGCCGATCCCAACATCGACATCGAGGGGGACAGCCAGCGGCACGGCGTTGGTCATCTTGTCGCGGACGAGCGTGGCGACCGCATCGGCCGCTGCGGCCGGCGCCTCGAAGAGCAGCTCGTCGTGCACTGTCAGGATCATGCGCGCCTCGGGGTAGCTCGACGCAAGCGCGGCGTGCACATCGATCATCGCGCGTTTCAGGATGTCGGCGGCGGTGCCCTGGATGGGCAGGTTGACGGCGACGCGCTCGGCCGCCGATCGGATCTGGCCGTTCTTGCTGGCAATCTCGGGGACCGGCCGGCGTCGACCGAACATCGTCTTGACGACGCCCGTGCGGCGAGCCTCGGCGAGCGTGTGGTCGATGAACGCGCGTACCCGGGGGAAGCCCGCGAAGTACGCGTCGATGAAGGCCTGCGCGGCTTGCTGGGTGACGCCGATATCGCGCGCGAGCGTGAAGGCGGTCTTGCCGTAGAGCAGCGCGTAGTTCACGATCTTTGCGCGCCGGCGCAGCTCGTGCGGGCTCAGGCCACTGCCGGCGCCGAACACCTTCAACGCCGTCTGGTCGTGGATGTCGTCGCCCCGCGCGAAGGCGGCGATGAGCGTCTCATCGCCCGACAGATGGGCCAGCACCCGAAGCTCGATCTGCGAGTAGTCGGCCGAGATCAAGAGGTGGCCCGGCTCAGCGACGAACGCCCGCCGAATCTCGCGCCCGACCTCGGTGCGGATCGGGATGTTCTGCAGATTCGGATCGCTGCTCGACAGGCGCCCGGTCGCGGCCACCGCCTGGTTGATCGAGCTGTGCACGCGGCCGGTCTCCGGATTGATGAGCTGCGGCAACGCGTCGATGTACGTCCCTTTCAGCTTGGCCAGCGCTCGCCACTCGAGCACCATACGGGGCAGATCGTGCGTCAAGGCGAGCTCTTCGAGGACTTCGACGCCCGTCGAGGGCGTCCGTGTCGTGCCGGTCCGTTTCAAGACCGGAAGCTTCAGCTTGTCGAACAGGATCTCGGCGAGCTGCTTCGGTGAGTTGATGTTGAACGCTTCGCCGGCTTGCGCGTAGATTGCCGCACTTCGCTCGGACAGCTCGCGGTCGACGAGCGTGGCCTGTGCCGACAGCACCCGCCCGTCGACGCGGACGCCAATCGCCTCGATGTCGGCGAGGATCGGCACGAGCGGCAGTTCCAGTTGCCGGTACACCGACTCGAGCTCGCCGCTGGCCAGAAGAGGCGCGAGCTCGGCGGCAAGCTGGAACGCCAGGTCGGCGCGCTCACCAGCGAAGTTCAGCAGCGATTCGACCGGCACTTGGGCGAAACGTAACGCCTTGACGCCCTTCCCACACACCTCATCTTGCGTCAACGCCTTGTAGCCAAGCTGTTCGAGAACAGTGGGCTCGAGAGCCTGACTCGACCGGGTCGCGTCGATCAAATAGCTGGCGAGCATGGTGTCGAAGTCGAGGCCTCGCAGCGTGACGCCGTGGCGCGCCAGAACGACGACGTCGGCTTTGAGATCGTGGCCGACCTTCGCGATTGCCGCATCCTCGAGCACAGGACGGAGAACGTCGAGCGCTGCCCGACGATCCAACGACGCGCCGCTCGTCAAGCCCTCGTGGCCCAGAGGAACGTAGCGCGCGTGCCGGGGCGCCACCGACACGACCAGGCCGACGAGCTGTGCCTGGCTACAGGTCGGACCCTCGGCGATCACGCGGAGGGAAAAGCGCCCGGCGGATGTCAGCTCGTGTCCGAGCGCTTCGAGCTCCGAAAGGCTCGCGATCAGCTGATAGTCGTTCGCGACCGAATCGGCCGTGGGCGCAAACTCCGTGACGAGCGTGCGAAATCCAAGCTTCGCAAAGAGATCGTAGGCACGCTCGCGCGTGGGACCTCGGTAGCGGAACCGCTCGGGATCGAACGCGACGTCGACGTCGGTGCGGATGCGAACCAGCTCACGGCTCTGACGCGCGTCATCGCTGTGTGATTTGAGCGCCTCCCGATATTTCTTCTGCGTCACCTCGTCGGCCCGCTCGAGCAGCGCGTCGAGCGATCCGAACGTGGCGATGAGGTCGCGGCCGCCCTTTTCACCGATTCCGGGCACGCCTTTGACGTTGTCGATCGCATCGCCCACGAGCGCGAGCACGTCCACGACTTGCGCCGGCTCGACGCCGAACTTCTCGCGGACGCCCTTCGCGTCGTACCACGCGCCTTCGTCCCGAGGGTTATAAACACGCACATTCCCGCTCACGAGCTGGAAGAAGTCCTTGTCACCGGTCACGAGCGCGACCGAGAATCCCTGCTCGGCTGCCTGCCGCGCCAGGGTTCCCATCACATCGTCGGCTTCGAACCCGGGTGCCGTGAAGACGGGGACACCGAGGGCGTCACAGGCTTGATGAATCCACGGAATCTGGTCGGCGAGATCGCCGGGCATCGCGGTGCGATTGGCCTTGTAGTCGGCGGCGAGCCCCGTACGGAATGTGACGTCGGAGAGATCGAACGCGCAGGCGATGAGCTCTGGTTTGTGGTCGGCAATCAGCTTGCGCAGCATCGTGACGAACCCGTAGACGGCGTTGGTCGATCGTCCATCGGGACCGGTCAACCCGCGTATGGCGTGATACGCGCGGTACATCTGATTGCTGCCGTCGATGAGGAACAGGGTGGGCGCGTCGGACATGGAGCGTAGCCCAGTATTATCATTCGAATCTGTCCATGGTCGTCGGGTCGCGCCGTTGCGCGCCTCTCGTGTTGCTCGCTCTGCTGGCGCTAGTCACGCTCAACGCCTGCAGTGGAACGTTCTCGCGCAAATACGAGTACGAAGAAGACGTGTATCTCCGCATCGATGGCTCGGCGACCATCTACGTCAACGCGTCGGTGCCAGCCCTGGTCGCCTTGCGCGGCGCGAGTCTCCCCCTCGACCCATTGGCGCGGTTGGATCGGCAGGACGTGCGCGCGCTCTATGAGTCACGCGTGAGCGACGTCGCCAGCGTCACCCTGTCCCGGCGCGACAACCGTCGCTATGTGCACGTGCGAATCACGGTGGCGGATATCCGCCGACTCTCGCAGACCGCGCCGTTCGCGTGGTCGGCCTATCACTTGTCGGTCGGCCCCGAGGGTGACCTGATCTACGAGCAGAATGTCAGCGCCGCCACGGGACGCGAGGTGGGGGAGGTCGGATGGACCGGCTCTGAGCTCGTGGCCTTCCGCCTGCACCTGCCGAGTCGAGTGCTCGACGAGAATTCCGAAACGGGCAACGTGGAGCGCGGCAACATCGTCGCATGGGAACAGCCGCTCCGAGCGAGAGTGCGCGGAGAGCCGATCAATATTCGCGCGGTGATGGAGCGCGACTCGATCCTCGCCAAGACCCTGACGCTTTTCGCCCTGATGGTCGTGCTGGTCGGGCTCACATTCGCTGTTGTGGTCTGGTTGATCGTGAAGAGAGGCCGAGCGGACGCCGATGGGGCGGATGACCTGGTGCAGCCGAGTGGCTCGGGCCAGGCTGGGGGGGCAGGTCGGGCGGGTCGCCCCGGCGGGTGATCGGCGGACGGCGACAGCGGGTAAAGCCGCCGGCATTAGCCGACCAGCCCTACCCGCTTCCACCCGCCTCGGCTCGCTCGAACACGGGCGAGCGTCGGCGCAGCCAAACGACCTAACGGGTCCAACCCGCCCTAGGCGCGGCCGACAATCTGCGCGCGTTACGGCGGACCCACCGTGGCAGCCCCGCGGCGGCGCGGCGGGAGAACCTTACCTGCCTACCCGGCTAGTTCGAGATCTTCTCCAATTCGGCCTGCACTTCCGCGTCCGTCTTCAGCTCGTTCTTGACGTCGAAGGCGCCAAAGCCCGTGGCGAGCGATCGTGCGAGCACGCGCTCGACGTGGCTGTTCACGGTGCCGACGAGCGTGACCCGGCCGCGATTGACCACGATGTGAATCGGCGGATTCGCCATGGCGGCATAGTTCCAGAACGACGAGTTGCCGTAGATGGCACGCGCAATCCGAAAGCGCAGCTCGTCGTCGAACTGCGAGACGGGAAGCACGCCGATGTCATTTTGAACGGTAGCCACGCCTTCGACGCGGCGGACGCGACGCTCGATGTCGTCCTTTTTGTACGGCATCGTGACCCAACCGCTCAGCACGACCTCGCCGTCCTTGACCGACGCGGCCACGCTGTCGAAAATGGTGAATTGCGTATACCCGTTCACCTGATCCGAGATGTCGCGAAACATCTGCAGGTCTTCGCGCTCCTGCGCGAACACTGCGGGTGACCCGAGCAGTGCCAGAGCGAACATGATGGCGACTGCCTTCCTGACCATGACTTTCGACTCCTCTCTCAACAGCTCATTCGGCTGCGGTGCGCGGGAACGCTGCACGCTTTCCTCTACAGCGAGCCTCGTGCCAATCACTAGGCACCGGAAGTCACCAATAGGATGCCGACTCTCGACGGAAAGGTTTCGCGAACCGTCGTCTGCTGAGGA
>JAIVJN010000434.1 GCA_020200025.1 Acidobacteriota bacterium
CTGCGGGAGCCAACCTCATTATGAAGAAATCCCTGATCGCCTGCGGGCTCGTGATCGGCATCGCGCTCATTGCGCAGGCCACGTGTGGAGCGAGCGCGAACGCGTTCGACCACGAGTACCGCGCGTACGCCGATGTTCTGAAGAGACACGTTCGCTTCCCACACGTCGACTATGCCGCGCTGAAACCGGACCGCACACGACTCGATCGCGTGGTGGGTGAATTCGATGCGCCCGCGGCAAGAGGCGAATCCGGCTGGACGCGCGAGCAGCGGATGGCGTTCTGGATCAACGCCTACAACGCGTTCACGCTGCGCGCGATCATCGATCACTACCCGATTCGCGGCAGCTGGTTCACCCTTTATCCGCGCAACAGCATCCGCCAGATCGACGGCGTCTGGACGGAGCTGACGTGGCAGGCGGCGGGTCGCACCGTGACGCTCGACGACATCGAGCACCGCATCCTGCGGCCGACGTTCAAGGATGCGCGCATTCACTTCGCGGTCAACTGCGCCTCGGTCTCCTGCCCGCCACTGGCCGCCGAGCCTTACCGGCCGGGGACGCTCGATGCACAGCTCGATGGAGCCGCTCGGGTATTTCTCGCGAGCCCGGAGGGCGCGCGCGTCGATGGGGAGACGCTGAGGGTCTCGAGCCTGTTCAAGTGGTACGGCGACGACTTCACCGACCAATATGCGCCGATCGTGCCCGGCAGCCGAGAGGCACGCGAGCGCGGGATCCTGGGCGTCATTGCCAAGTACGGACCGCCGGCCGCCGCCGAGCTGGCGCGCACTGGCCGCCCGGCGATCCGCTATCTCACCTACGACTGGTCCCTGAACGACATCCAGCAGCGATGAGGTCTCCCATGATCGTCAACTTTATCTCCGTGCTTCCTGTTCTCCTCACGGCGAGCGCCGTCGTCGCGGTCGTCGCGGCGGCCGAGCAGCGGGGTCAGAATGACAACGCGCTCCATGTCGTCCTGCCACGGGACGCGATCCCGGCCATCTTCGAGCCGGAGTTCGAGCCTGCGTCGAAGGCCCGCCTGGCGGATCACGAGCTGGTGATCGGGGTCGTCGGCGCGAATGAACAGCGCGCCTACTCCACCTGGCAGCTCGATCGACATGAGATCGTGAACGACACGTTCGAAGGGCGGCCCATCGCGGTGACCTGGTGACCGCTGTGCGGCACTGGCATCGTGTATGCCAGACAGCTCGGCGGACGGGTTCTCTCGTTCGGCGTTTCGGGAATGCTGTTTCGCGACGGACTCGTGATGTACGACCGTGAGACCGACACGCTGTGGACGCAGGTGGACGGGAAGGCCGTGAAAGGCTCTCTGATGGGCCGCAAGCTCGAAATCGTCCCTTCCGTGCACGCGACGTGGAAACAATGGAAGCAGCTCTATCCTGAAAGCGTGGTGCTGAAGAAGCGCGGCATCCCGCGGTCCTCGTACGACGCCTACAACCGGGATCCGAATCGGGCGGGTATTCGGGGACGCAGAATCGGTGACAGGCGGCTGCCGCCCAAGGAGCGCGTGATCGGCGTACGCACCGAGGAGGCTGCGACGGCGTTCGTCGAAAAGGATGTGCGGGAGGCCCGACTCGTACAGGGCGAGGTCGGATCAGTCCCGGTGGTGCTGGTCGCCGCAGGAAGCGATCACCCCATCGTCACGTTCAACCGGCGCGTTTCGGGACGCGTGCTCTCGTTTCGGTTGGCGCAGAGCGCGCTGTTGGTCATGGAAGACACAGAGACCGGCAGCCGCTGGTCGCTTGCCGACGGCAAGGCCATCTCAGGTTCACTGAAGGGTGCACAGCTCGAACGCGCCCCTGCCTATCCGGCCTTCTGGTTCGGATGGTTGGGGTATTTCCCGAATACAGGGTTGTGGAAGCGGTAAACGCATTGAGGAGACACGAATGACCGATCGCGATCGAATTGCCACAGCCCTGCTTGCGCTGCGCCTCGGCGTGTTCATAGTGATGGTGATGTGGACGCTCGACAAGTTCGTGAATGCCTCGCATGCGGCGCGCGTCTTCGAGGGCTTCTACGGCGTCGGCGGGCTCAGGCAGCCCGTGATGGCCGCCATCGGGAGCGCCGAGCTGCTGCTGGTCCTGGCCTTTGTCGTCGGCTATCAGAAGCGGATTGCGTACGGTGGCGTCCTGCTCCTGCACGGTATCTCGACGCTGTCCTCGTATCGGCAGTATCTCGATCCGTTCAACAACCTTCTGTTCTTCGCCGCCTGGCCCATGCTGGCGGCCTGCTTTGCGTTGTACTTGCTGCGCGATTTCGACACGCGGTGGACCGTAGACCATGCACGGTCTGCGCTCAGAAGCTGATCACCTGGTACCCCTCTGAAACGGCGCGCCTGAGACTGGGATGCCCGTCGAATTCGTCGAGGAGAGTCACCTCCTGCTGTTCGACCGCGGACTTCACACCGAACGCGGCCGCGCAGTAGCTGCACGCGCCGGCCCGGTCCTTCAGCGACGCAAAGAGTCCGTGATATTTGTGTTCCGACGAACCGAGTTCGCCGATCCACCTCGTTCCAGCTCCGTCGAAGACGAGTCGAACGTCGTCGCCCGCGTCCTTGAACTCCTTCGCCGTCTGCATCGCATTGACCACACGCCCGAGCGCCTCCTTCGTCTCGGTGTCGGCGAGCACCAGCACAAAAACCTTGTTCATCGTCTCCTCCCATGTTGATGGCGCACCACACAATGTCACCGGCCCGATCGTAACGTTACACTGTGCACAATACCGGGGGCTGAAGCTGTGAACGCCTTCACACTTCGGCGATCAATACAGCCGTTCGTACCCGCTGCGCGGTTTTCAATACGTGCTGGCCGGCCTCGGCGCAACAGTGGCTGCCTTGCCAGGAGGACAATTTAGTGGTGCGCCGGCCGCAATTCCGCTCATCGGTCGTAATGGGAAGGCTCACCCGACCATGAGCACCATCGCCTTGCAGCCGAGTATCTGAC
>JAIVJN010000435.1 GCA_020200025.1 Acidobacteriota bacterium
ATTGCTGGTCGGTGAAGCCCACCGGGAAGGCGCTGATCCCCGTGAGATCCCCTTTGACGATGCCGTCGGCGCCGGCCTCGTCGGGATTGACGGTGAACTGCCCGCGTCGTTGGAACTCGATGCGCACCTGCTCGGTGAAGATCTGCTCGACGGTCGGATACGGCGTTCGGTTGCCGAACATGGGGATGCCGATCACCCGAATGTAATCGGGCAGAAACGACCCACGGCCGGCGAGGGCGTAGCCACAGCCGGACAGCATGAGCCCCATCGCCGCGGCGGGCAGGCCGCGAAGCAGGTCGCGGCGAGAAAAGACCAAACCCGGATTCGTTTCTCCGGTCCTACCCGACGACCACACTGACCAAGCGTCCCTTCGCAATGACCACCTTCTTGATCCCCTTCCCCATGGTGTGCGCCTGCACGGCCGGATCGGCCAGCGCCAACGCTTCCAGTTCCTCGTCGGTCGCGTCGGGCGACGCGGTGACGCGTCCCCGCAGTTTGCCGTTGACCTGTACGGGAATCACGACTTGGTCGGCTTTCGCCGCCGCCGCGTCGAATACAGGCCATCTCGCGCGGGCCAAGCCTTCAGTATGCCCGAACCGGGACCACAGCTCTTCGGCCATGTGCGGCGCAAACGGAGAGAGCATGACGATGAGAGCCTCGACGGCTTCTCGCGCCGCTCGAGCCGTCGCGGGGGTCGGCGACACCTTCTGCCGATCGGTGAACGCATACAGATCGTTCACGAGCTCCATCATCGCCGACACCGCCGTATTGAACTGCTTGCGCTGATCGATGTCGACGGTCACCCGGCGAATCGTGTCGTGCATTTTGCGCCGGAGCGCGCGCTCCGCAGCCGTCAGCCCCTCTCCCGCCAACGCCGCTTGATCGTGTGATCCGACCATTGTCGCTTGCCAATGCTCGGCGATGCGCCAGACTCTGGCCAGAAAGCGGAAGCTACCCTCGAGACCCGTATCGGTCCACTCCACTTCCTTCTCGGGCGGCGCGACGAACATGATGTAGAGTCGCAGCGCATCGGCGCCGAATCTCTGCAGCATCGTGTCCGGATCGACGACGTTGCCCTTGGATTTCGACATGACAGCGCCGTCGTTGAGCACCATTCCCTGCGTCAGGAGATGCTCGAACGGCTCCTTGTGGTTCACCAGCCCCAAGTCGTGGAACACCCTCGCGAAGAAGCGCGAGTAGATCAGGTGCAGGATGGCGTGCTCGACGCCGCCACTGTAGAAATCCACCGGGGCCCAATAGGCCACCTTGGCAGGATCGAACGGCGCCTGGTCATTGTGCGCGTCTGTAAACCGGTAGAAATACCAGGACGAGTCGACGAACGTGTCCATCGTGTCGGTCTCGCGCCGTGCGGGCCCGCCGCACCGCGGGCACGTGACGTTGACGAACTCGGGGACCTGCGCCAGCGGCGAATCGCCGCGGCCGGTAAACTGCGTGACTTTCGGCAGGCGCACGGGAAGCTGATCGTCGGGCACCGGGACGACGCCATCTTTCTCGCAGTAGATCATCGGAATCGGGGTACCCCAATAGCGTTGGCGCGAGATGCCCCAGTCCTTCAGGCGAAATTGCACCGCCCGCTCGCCTATCCCGCGCCGTTCGGCCTCCGTCGTCAAGCGTTTCCGCGCCTCGTCGGATGTAAGGCCATCCCACCCGTCCGAGCTGGCGAGCATGCCGTCGTTCGAGACCGCTTCGGTCATGGTCTCGGTCGAGGCGGCTTCTCCGTCGACCGGACGCACAACCACGCGAACCGGCAGATCGTACTTTCGCGCGAACTCGTAATCGCGTTGATCGTGCGCCGGCACGGCCATGACCGCGCCCGTTCCGTACTCGCCGAGAACGAAGTTGGCCACCCAGATCGGCACCGGCTCTTCGGTGAACGGATTGATGGCATACCGTCCCGTAAAGAAGCCTTCCTTCTCCACGTCCCCACTCACGCGTGCCGCGCGATCCTGGGCACGAAACCGAGCGGCCTGGGCTCTGAAAGCGCGCGCGTCACCAGACTCGTCGGCGAACCGCGCGACCAACGGGTGCTCGGGCGCGAGCAACACGAACGTGGCACCGTAGATGGTGTCGATGCGCGTCGTGAAGACCTCGATCGCTTTGACGGCTGGCTGCGGACCGGCAGGGGCCTCCAGCGCGAAGCTGACCCGGGCACCCTCGGAGCGTCCGATCCAGTTCCGCTGCATCGTCAGCACCTTCTCGGGCCACCCGGTCATCGCGTCGGTGCTGTTCAACAAGTCGTCCGCATACGCCGTGATGCGAAAGAACCACTGATCGAGATCCTTCTGGATGACCGCTGTCCCACAGCGCCAACAGCCACCGTCCACCACCTGCTCGTTGGCGAGCACGGTCTCGTCCACCGGGCACCAGTTGACGGTGGAGCGGCGACGGTAGGCGAGGCCGCGCTCGAACATCCGGATGAACAGCCACTGATTCCAGCGATAGTAGTCGGGCAGACACGTGGCGAGCTCACGCTCCCAGGCGTAACTGATACCCAGCCGCTGCAACTGCCCCTTCATGTGAGCGATGTTGCCCAGCGTGGACTCTTCGGGATGGATGCCGCTCTTGATGGCGGCGTTCTCGGCGGGCAAGCCGAAGGCATCCCAGCCAAACGGATGCAGGACGTTGAACCCGGTCAGCCGTTTGAAGCGCGCGACGATGTCACCGATGATGTAGTTGCGAACGTGGCCGACATGCGCGTGCCCGGAGGGGTAGGCGAACATCTCCAGGCAGTAGAACTTGGGCGTCGCCGGATCCTCGGTGACCTCGAAGGCCCTTGTCTCAGCCCAGTGCTGCTGCCACTTCCGATCCAGATCCTGCGGACGGTAATCAGACACAGTGTCGTCTCTCGCGGAGTGCGTGATCTTTCAAGGATAACGCAGCAGACGGGGCCAGAGCCCGTCCCGACATAGAGGGATGGCGTAGTGGCGGGTCCCCGCTCACCGTTTCCGCAGCCAGGCCCACAACCGTAGTGAGACAATCATGCAACGCGCTCGGATCGTAGCCGCCCTCCGTGACGAAGACCGCTCGTCCGTTACACAAGGCGTCCGCGGCTTCGAGAAGCCGACCCGTCAGGCGCCCGTATCCGGAAGTGGTCATGCGCATGCCGGCCAGCGGATCCCGTTCGTGCGCGTCGAACCCGGCCGAGACGAGCAGCAGCTCGGGCCGGAACTCGTGGAGAACGGGGATGACCACGCGGTCGAAGACCAGGTCGTAGTCGGCATCGGTCGCGCCCACTTCGAGCGGCACGTTGACGGTCGTCCCGTCGCCCTCGCCCCGACCGGTCTCGTCCGCGGCACCGGTGCCCGGATAGAACGGGTATTGGTGCGTGGAGATAAAAAGCACGGTGGGATCTTCGTAGAAGATCGATTGCGATCCGTTGCCGTGATGAACGTCGTAATCGACAATCGCCACACGGGCGATGCCTCGCGATCGCGCATACGCGGCGCCGCACGCGATGCTGTTGAAGAGACAGAAGCCCATGGCGCGCTCTCGCTCGGCATGATGGCCGGGCGGCCTGATGAGGGCCATCGCGCGCGCCCCCGGCGGCTGCGTCATCACGGCGTCCACGCCGTCGAGCACGGCACCCGCGGCTAGCCGCGCTACCGATTCGGATTCGGGGGACGTGAAGGTGTCGGGATCGAGCATTGCCGCACGTCCACGCACGGCCGTGATCGCGCTCACGTGGCCAACCGAATGGACGCGCAGCAGGTCTTCGTCGGTTGCCGCTCGGGGCCCGTGCACCGCGCCGCCTGCCTCACGCCACCGCCGCACCACCACGTCCATCGTCTCCGCGCGCTCGGGCCGCTCGGGATGGCCAGGCGGGGTGATGTGATCCGCGAAACGGGTCGAGCTAATGAGCGTGAGCGCCATCACGTCGACAGCATAGCGCGACACCTCGTCTCGCAATCCTCCAGCGCCCGCTCGAGCGCTCGCCGCTGCTCGTCCAGCACACCGGCGTCAGCGGTGCGCGCCACGACCAACGGTGCGGCAAAGCTGAGCGCCAGCGTCGTGAAAGGCTTCGGCACTTGCGTGCGGTCCCAGCTTCGGAGGGACCAGTGCTTGGCCGATTCGATGTGAAACGGCAGGACCGGATTACCAGTCGCCTTGGAGAGCCACACGGCGCCGGGCTGCGCCACGCGTGCCGGCCCTCTCGGGCCGTCGACCGTGAACGCCACGGTCTTCTCACGCACGTCCCGCACGAGTTGCCGCAGCGCTTTGCGCGCGCCGCGCGAGCTCGAGCCGCGCGCGGTCCCGTAACCGAACTTCGTGAGAATTCGCGCCATCCATTCGCCGTCGAAGTTCTCGCTCGTAATGGCGACGATGTGCTGATCTCGGAAGTACACCACGGCGGGAAGGATTCGGCCGTGCCAGCACGCGAGGATGGGCCGTCCGAGCGCCTGCGCGCTGACGAGATGTTCGGAGCCGTCGACAGAGAAACGATAGGTCGATGCGAGCGCGCGAGCCAATCGCAGCGACCTGAAGGCGCTTGCGCCAGGACTGCTGCCACTCGGGGACGTTCGTCATCGCTCACGGCATACGGCAGGCGGCAAACGGCAGGCGGCAAGCGGCAGACGGCCGTGAGGAGATGAAGCAACCGGGTTGCCTCTCAAGCGTTTGCGAAAGCGACCGGGCTGCCTTTGTGAGCGACCTGTACTCTGCAGTCTGCATTTTGCCCTTTGCACTCTGCACTTACTTTGCCCTTTGCACTCTGCACCTACTCTGCATCCTGCACTCTGACCTCTGCACTTACATCCCATCGTACTGAGGTCCACCGCCGCCTTCCGGCGCCACCCAGGTGATGACACCGTACGGATCCATGATGTCGCACGTCTTGCAATGAACGCAGTTCGACGCGTTGATCTGCAAGCGCCGTTTCCCGTTGCCGGCATCCACCATCTCGTAGACGTTCGCTGGACAAAAGCGCACGCACGGGTGACCGTACTCATCACCGCAGATCGTGTGACAGACCTCGGTGTGCACCAGCAGATGGACGGGCTGGTCCTCGTCATGCTGCGTCCCCGAGTAGTGCACGTTGGTCACCTTGTCGAAGGTCAGTCGGCGGTCGGGCGACACCGCGTTCGATCCGGTGAGAACGTCCGACTTGCGGAGCCCGTAGTACTCTTCGATCTTCTGCATGCGCGTGTGGCCTGGTTCACCGTGGATGTCCTCGGGTATCGCACCACCGGTGACCATCGTGAGACCGGCGAACAACGAGCCGGCCCAGAGACCGTGTTCGAACGCCTGGTGCACGCTGCGCACCGGAAAGAGCTCGGCCTTGATGGCGCTGGCGTCCACCGCCGCCTTGTACGCCTGCAGCCGCTCGGCCGAGGTATCGCCGGCGCGGATTGCCGCGAAGGCCGTCTCGGCAGCCAGCATCCCGCTGCGCATCGCCAGGTGAATGCCCTTCAGCCGCAGCGAATGCACGAAGTTGGCGGCGTCACCGACGATGAGGCCGCCGGCGCAGTAGAGTCGCGGCTGCGTATTCCATCCGCCTTCGGGGATCGCTTTCGAGCCGTAGCGCACCATGTGGCCGCCGTCGAGCACACCCCTCATGAACGGGTGCATCTTGAAGCGCTGAAAGGCGGCGTGCGGATCGAACAGCGGATCGCGGTAATCGAGACCGACGACGAAGCCGACCGAGAGCCGCCCGCCCGGCATCGCATACACGAAGCTCCCGCCGAACTCCTCGGCGCGCAGCGGGTAGCCCATCGTGTGGATCACTGTTCCCGGCCGCAGCCGATCGGGCGGCACCTCCCAGATCTCCTTCAGCCCGATGGCGTACTGACCGGGATCGGAGTGCGCGCCAAGCTGCAGCGTCCGTAGCAGCTCTTTCGTCAAGTGGCCCCGCACACCATCCGCGAAGATGGTGACCTGGGCGTGGATGTCAGCACCCGGCTCGAAGGCGCCTTTCCTGTCACCGTGACGGCCCAGGCCGCGATCGCCAGTGCGGACACCAATCACGCGCGAGCCGTCGTAGAGCACCGACTGCGCGGGAAAGCCCATGAAGAGATCGATGCCTTCGGCTTCGACGAGCGACGCCATCCACTTCGTAAACTTGTTCAGGGAGATGATGTAATTGCCGTGGTTCCGGAACGGCGGCGGTGTGATCGGCAGGCGCAGCTTCTGCTTGGGCGTCAGGAAGTAGATGTTGTCTTCGAGCACCTCGCTTTCGAGCGGTGCACCCTGGGCCTGAAAATCCGGGATGAGATCCTTCAACGTGGAGGGGTCGAGCAGGGCGCCCGACAACTGGTGCGCGCCTGCCTCGCGGGCTTTCTCGAGGACGGCGATGGCCAATGGCTCACCGCCCTGAGCTTTCTGCAACTGCGCGAGCTTCAGGGCGGCTGCCAGCCCTCCCGGACCGCCACCAACGATGAGGACGTCGACTTCGAGAATTTCGCGATTCATGACTTCCCGGATCGGCGGTCGGCAGTCGGCAGTCGGCAGTCGGCAGTCGATTGCCCTCGCCCACGGACCGTCTGCCGTCTGCCGTCTGCCGTCTCCATCTACTTATTCTCCAGCTCCGCTATCAACGCCGGCGCGATCTCGAAGAGATCGGCGGCGATCCCGTAATCGGCAATCTCGAAGATCGGCGCCTCACTGTCCTTGTTGATCGCCACGATCACGCGCGCGCCCTTCATCCCCACCAGATGCTGAATCGCACCGGAGATGCCGAGGGCGACGTAGAGCTTCGGCGCCACCGTCTGGCCCGAGCTGCCAATCTGGCGCTCCATGGGCAGCCAGCCGTTGTCGCAGATGGGGCGGGAGGCGGCGAGCTCGGCGCCGAAAGCCGCGGCCAACTTCTCGGCGATGCCGATGTTCTCCTGCTGCTTGATGCCGCGGCCGACGGCGACGATGCGGGCGGCTTGCGAGAGATCGACGGCCTGTTTGGCCT
>JAIVJN010000209.1 GCA_020200025.1 Acidobacteriota bacterium
GTTCACCGCCGCGCGGAATATCGCGCTGCCGCACGGCCATCATCTCTCGCGCCTCGGTTTTCTGCCGGCACGCTGCGAAGAGGCGCTCGCGCAACCGATCGTGAACGAGCTGCGCGTCAAATGCACCGCGACACAGCCGGTGCGGCTGCTGAGCGGTGGCAATCAGCAGAAGGTCGTGCTCGGCAAGTGGCTGGCCGGCGACGCCCGGATTTTCATCTTCGACGAGCCCACACGCGGCGTAGACGTCGGCGCCAAGGCCGAGATCTACCACTTGATGAACAGACTCACGGCGTCAGGTGCGGGCATCATCATGATTTCCTCGGAGCTGCCAGAACTGGTGGGCATGAGCGACCGCATCCTCGTGATGTACCGCGGCCGCATTCAGGCGGAGCTCGACACGGCGGACGTCAGCGAAGAGCGCGTGCTCAGCGCGGCGCTCGGCCTGCCGGTTGTCGCGACGACGGTCGATGCCCATCCATCGAGGGGAGCCGACGCGTGAGCGCGTCGAGCCGCCTGTCCAGCGCGCGACAATTTGGAACGATCATCGGCCTCGTCGGGCTGGCAACGGTGCTATGGGCGCTGACACCACACTTCCTCACCATTCCCAACCTGCTCAACATCGCGCAACAGACCAGCATCAATGCGATTGTCGCCGTGGGCATGACCTATGTGATCCTCTCGGGAGGCATCGACCTGTCGGTCGGCTCCGTCGTCGCCCTCTCCGGGGTCGCGCTGGGCGTCGCGCTGCAGGATGGGCAGGCGCTCCCTCTTGCCCTGCTGGCCGCCCTCGGGGTCGGCCTGACGTGCGGACTGGTGAATGGCGCGATCGTGAGCTGGGGCGGGTTGCCACCGTTCATCGTGACGCTGGGAATGATGAGCATCGCGCGCGGAGCCGCGTTACTGGTCACCGAGGGCCGCCCCATCTCGGGCTTCGGCCCCGAGTTCCGCTGGCTCGCGACCGGTCATGTCGGGTTCGTGCCGGTCCCGGTCGCGGTGACCGTCGTGGTGTATCTGGCGGCCCACGTCGTGCTGACGCGAACGACCTTCGGGCGATATGTCTATGCGATCGGCGACAACGAGGAAGCCACCCGATTGGCGGGTGTGTCAGTCGTCCTGCACAAGACGCTGATTTACGGCGTCGCCGGTATCATGAGCGCTCTGGCCGCGGTGGTGCTCACCGCACGGCTCAACTCCGCTCAGCCAATTGCCGGAATGATGTAC
Organism: Acidobacteriota bacterium; assembly: GCA_020200025.1. Taxonomy (GTDB): domain Bacteria; phylum Acidobacteriota; class Vicinamibacteria; order Vicinamibacterales; family UBA2999; genus JAIVJN01. The sequence goes on from JAIVJN010000209.1 coordinate 1,222, forward strand.
GAGCTCGATGCCATTGCGGCGACGGTGATTGGCGGCACGAGCTTGATGGGTGGTGAAGGGTCTCTGGCTGGTACGCTGGTGGGAGCGCTCATCATGGGGGTGCTGCGCAACGGCTTGAACCTGCTCGGCGTGTCGTCGTTTCTCCAGCAGATCGTCATTGGCGCCGTTATCATCGGCGCCGTGCTCGTCGATACCATGCTGAAGCGTCACCGGACCTAACCAGCCAAGAGCGCTACCCTTGATATCCCTCTCGGCCGGTCAACTCTTGGCAGGTTCATGTTATCTTCTCCGCGCGCTCCGCGCGCCTGGACCGTTATACGAATACACACCGAGTACACAATTTTCGTTCGAGGCCGTATAACGGTCCAACATGCGCATACTCAGACTCGCCCTCATCCTGGTCCTCGTCGTTGCCGCCGTCTCCTGCAATCGGGCGTCACCCGGGAGCAGCGACAAGCCGACGGTCGCGCTGGTGCTCAAGACGTTGAACCACCCTTTCTTCGTCGACATGCGACGCGGCGCCCAGGACGCCGCCGACCGCCTTGGCGTGGAGCTCCAGGTGCAGGCCGCTGAGCGGGAGGTCGATGTCGAGAAGCAGATGCAAATCGTCGAGAACCTGATTCAGACCGGGATCGAGGCACTCGCGATCACGCCCAGCGGCTCACGTGAGATCGTCTCGGCGCTCGTGAAAGCCACGGATGCCAAGGTGCCGATCGTGGTCGTCGATACGCGTGTCGACGCGAAGGCAGCCGCCGACGCGGGCGTGCACACGGAGACGTTCGTTGGCTCCGACAATTACGAGGGCGGCCGGCTGGCGGGCGATTATGTCGTCAAGACGACAGGCGGCAAAGCGCGCGTGGCTATCCTCGAAGGGATTCCCGGGCATGAGACGGGCGACTCGCGGCTGCGCGGCTTCCGTGACGCCGTCGGGAATGTCGCCGGCGTCACCATCGTGGCCTCGCAGCCGGCAAACTGGGAGCGCGATCAGGGCTTCAACGTGTTTCAGAACATGTTGCAGGCACATTCCGACATCGACACGGTCTTCGCGTGCAGCGACCTGATGGCGCTCGGCGCCATCGAGGCGATCGCTGCAGCCAGACGCACCGGCACGATCCGCGTGATCGGCTTCGATGCGCTCGACGATGCGAGGAAGGCGATTGCGGTGGGAACGATGGAGGCGTCGGTGGCGCAGTTTCCCTACGAGATGGGAAAAGTCGCCGTCGAGAGTGCCGTCAAGGTGCTGAGCGGCGAAAGACTTCCGCCCGACATCAAAGTGAAGCTGGAACTGGTGACGAAAGACAACGTCACCGCGAGATAGCGGAATCAACATGGGCCCTTCGGAGGGACCCGTTCCGGGTGGGACCCTCCGGGTGGGGACTGGCGAATCGGCAGTTGCCGTGCCCCACCGCGGGGCGGTCCGACCGCGCCCGGGGTCCCACCGGCGCAGCCGGCCCCCACGTGGAGACGGCCCCGCCCCGTAATTTTGCGACGCGGTCGCGGGGGCTTAGAGAACCCCTCAAGGAGATCATGAAACGTCTCAAAGTTGGGCTCATCGGCGTTGGTCGCCTTGGCCGCGTCTACGCGCGAGACCTGGCCGGTCGCATCCCGGAAACGCGGCTCGTGGCGGTGGCCGACCCGGTCGAGACGGCTGCCCAGGAGATGGTTGCGGAGCTCGACGTGCCGCGCTCCTACGCCGACCCACTCGCGCTCATCGAC
>JAIVJN010000436.1 GCA_020200025.1 Acidobacteriota bacterium
AGGATGTGCGATGAAATCGAAGCTGCTCGCGCTGACTGCGGCCGTGTTTGCGTTGTTCGCTACGACGGCGGCTGCGGCAACGAAGCTGGGCGGCACGGGCTGTTGCCCGTTCTGCAAATAGTTCCGAAAGCAGCCACCCCTCGAAAGAGCGCGCCACGGACCACCGATTGGCGCGACCGGACCGGCGTGCTCGTTCAGGTGCTATCTTGGACACGTGAAGAGGCACTCTGGAGGGAGGAAAAGCGTCAATCCGTACATGGGCGCGGTGCTCCTCGTAACTGTGATCGCCGCCTCCGGGAGTAGCACGCTTGCCTCCGGGCATAGCCCCGTCTTCGGAGGATGACAACACCCACGAACTCCGCAGGATCTGGGCCTTTGCCTTCGGCGTGATGGGTCGAGCGGGTGAAGGCGACGACGGCGCGATGACGGAGCGATGCCGACCTATCGCTTTACCGAAGACCGGCGGCTCTCGGTCCCCGCTCCGCTGATCTTCGAGCTCGCGGAAGCCGGAAACGCGTTCGAGCTGCGCTAGCGAGCGCGTTTGAAGCGGGTGAGGTGGTTTCCGTTCGTTCGTCGACGGCGAGGCTCGAGTCAGAGCGAAAGCGGGGCACCTCACTGTCCATGTGATTGTCCCTGCAAGCTCCAAAAACCACACCTCTGGAGCCAACAGCAGCCAAATCGCTCGATCGAGAAAGTCGTTGAAACGGTTGGATTTGTTAGGAAAAACGAAAATGGCCGAGAGGCTGATCGACGTTTAGCAAACCGTTACGTTCCCGGCGTGGATCACTCAGCTCGGCACGACGACTTGACGCATTACGCTGCGGGCCGCCAAAGCTGCAGATAATGTTGGTTGCGAGCCCCCGCAAATCCAATTCTTCTAAGATATTTGTTTCCAATCACTTGGCGTCGCGACTTGTTAGAGCACGATTTGAACCCTTCTTCCTACCCTGCCAGGTCGGCTAAGGAGCAAGGTGTAGCGTGCGGGCAGCATTGCCTACGTCGAACGCGGCGACGATTCGGGCCGCTTCTCTCCGGCTGCGTACTTGACGACGCGCACACGTTCCACTGTCACGAGGGCCCCTCCCGTCACCATCTCGTCGAGAATCGGCAGCAACTTCTCGACGTGGGCTTCGTCATCGATCACTTCGATCAAAACGGGCAGGTCAGTCGAGAGTTCGACCAGGCTGGCGGTGTGAATCACACTGCTTGCGCCGAATCCTGCAACCCCGTGGATGACCGTCGCGCCAGCAAAGCCGTCGCGGCGTAGCCGCTCTAACAGCGCGCGGGACAACGGCATGTGATGAAACCGATCGGATTCTCCGAGGAAAATCCTGACAAGGCACTGATTGCCGTCCAGCACTCGCATCACGCCCCCCTCACCGGCCAAGCAGCTCCCTGGCGCAGAGCATCCCAAGCCAGCCGGCGGCAAACGCACCCACAATAGTCGCCACCGCGTTCAGCGCGGCAGGACCGAGCGCACTTTCCTCGAGCAGCCGGGTTGTTTCGTAGTTGAAGCTTGAGTAAGTAGTCAGGCCACCGATGAAACCGATCGTGATAGCCGACCGAACGGTCGGCGACCACGAAAGCCTCAACGCGGCGTGCATGACCGCCGCGATGGCAAAGCAGCCGACCAGATTGACGATCAGGGTCCCGTAAGGAAAGGCGCTGCCGAACCGTTGCGCGGCCCAGAGGGCGACGAGATATCGGGCACCCGTTCCAGCTGCCCCAGCGAGACAAATCCAGAGGAATCGTTCCATGTCGCGTCACCTCGCGGCGCCGCGGCATGAGCGCACTCCCACGGTTGCCCGTAGGAGTCATTGGCCGTCATTGACGGCGGTTACCGGCGGACTCCACCGCCAACGAATCTACGAGTGTGGTGCGCTAGCCCTGGTGTGTCAACAACAGAACGCACAGAACGCGCAGAAGAAACGCACAGCCGCCTGGCGCCTCATGGAGTCGCTGCGGCTCGAAGCGCATCGACCAGGGCACGGAGATCCTCGCTCGTCGTGCTGGGATTCAAGACGCAGGCACGGAGCCAGAACACGCCATTCAAGGACGTGCTCGACACGAACGCTTCTCCTCCAAGCTGCAACCGTTCAAGGACGGCCTGATTAACAGAATTGAGGTCAGGGGTAGCACTCTCCTGTTCCGTCTGCGGCCGGAACCGGAAGCACACAATCCCGAGGCTCTGTGGCTCACAGACTTCGAAGTCGCTCGAGGAGCGAAGCATCTCGGTCAGGATGGTCGCGAGGTCCAAGGTCCGAGTGATTGCCTCACGGTATCCTGCGACGCCGTGATGCAGCAGCGACATCCACACCTTCAACGCCCGGAAGCCGCGTGTCTGCTGAAAACCATACTCAGAGAACCACGGCGGTCCCCCCACACCAGTCATACTGCCGTCGGTACGCAGGTACGGAGGGACGAGACTGAATGCTGCCCGCTGCGCATCCGCATGCCGAATAAGGACGAGACCCGCCTCGACGGGCACGCACAACCACTTGTGCGGATCCAAGGCCACGCTGTCGGCGAGAGCGATGGCAGCGAGAGCATGCTCGTACTGCTTGGCAAGAATCGCGGGCGCGCCGTACGCGCCGTCGACGTGGAGCCATACGTCGGATTCCTGGCACACCTCAGCGATCTCCTGCAGGGGATCGATGGCGCCGGTGTTGACCGTACCAGCGCTTGCAATGACAGCCATCGGGGTCAAGCCCTCGCGCCGGTCCTGCTCGATTGTCGCAGCCAGCACAGATGGTCGCATGCGCCAGCGATCGTCGTGCTCGATGGTGCGGATGTTCTCCGAACCAATGCCGAGCAGTTCGATCGCCTTCTGATGACAACCGTGCCCTTCTGAAGTTCGGTAAAGAACCAGCTGCGAACGCGTGCCGCAAAGGCCCTTGGCCCGAACATCAAGGCCGCACTTTGCATGTCGCGCCCCCATTACCGTTGGCGGTGAATTCACCCAGCCGAAGAACCGGGGATGACCGTTGCCGAAGGGGTACGGTTCGACGGTCGAACGAAACAACTCCAGAATGGCCTCCGGATCCCGTCCCTCCTCCGGTGCCCGATCCTGGAGGAACGCCGTCGCCAGTTCCGGCGGGACAGGCGCAAACACGGGTCGCGACGGCAGCGAGCTCAGATGCTCGGCAATCACGTCGATCACGCGGTAACCGACACGCTTGATCTCGTCCGAGGACCACGCCCACCGGTCAGCTTGGTTCGTCATCGGATTCCCTTCGGCGATGCTCCGTTCCAGCTGCGTCCCCGGCGACATCCATGGCAAGGTAATACACGCAGGGTGCTTCGGAATGCGGATTCGCGAACCCGTGCAGGCAATCGCCGTCGTAATAGATGCTGTCGCCGACGTTCAATGTGTAGGGCGTGTCGTTGATGGTGAGCAGGAGCGTGCCCGATTCAATCGCGACATATTCCCGCGAGCCGTGTGCGTGGGGGAGAAACACGCCGGCGTTAACACCTGGCCGGAGCGTCGTCCGCATGAACTCGAATTCCACTCCGGGGAGAACGGGAGAGAGGATTCGCCGCTCCCATCCAGAGGGATCCCGGGCGACCTTCTGATCGCGACGACGCATCAGGATCAGCCGAGAGCGCGTTTCGGTGCCCAGCAGGCGAGCGAGACTGCTGTCGAGCCCCGTCGCGATCCGATCGAGTACGAGAACGGTTGGTGCCTTCAGGCCACGTTCAATCGCGGACAGCATGCTGCGGCTCACGCGAGAGCGCTCGCTAAGCGCTTCGAGAGACAGGTGCCGACGCTCCCGTTCGCTTCGCACACGGTGGCCAAGCTGCGCGAGAGACAGGTCTCGATGCCTGGCCGCCGGGGGCAGAAGCTTCGGCCTCGCATGCCGTCTACATGCGGGTGTGTTCGCTATAGTGGACACATTGCACTATAGTGTAGCAGGCCAGCTAAGAATCGCATGAAGCGACTTGGAATCGTTGGCGGGATCGGACCCGAATCCACGGTGGTGTACTACCGGCAAATCGTGGCCGCCGGCCGGGAACGCCTCGGCGGCGCTTCTCCGCCTGTTTTAATCAACAGCATTGACGTTCAGATGGTCCTTCGGCTGGCCGAAGACGATCCTGTCCCAGGGCTGCGGGACTACCTGCTTTCGGAGATCGGCGTCCTGGCGCGGGCCGGTGCCTCGCTTGCGTTGATCGCCGCCAATACGCCGCATATCGTCTTCGAGGAGATCCGGCAGCGTTCGCCAATCGAGCTGGTGAGCATTGTCGAGGCGACACGCGACGCGGCGCGCGAGCGGGGATTCGATCGCCTGGCGTTGTTTGGGACGAAGTTCACAATGCAGGGGCGGTTCTACCCTGAGGTGTTCTCACGCTCACACATCGAGCTGGTTCACCCGCGCGAGGACGAGCAAGCGTATATCCACGCGATCTACGTGGAAGAACTCTTAAGGAACGTCTTCCGTCCAGAAACACGCGAGCGCCTACTTGCGATCGTCGAGCTGATGAAGCATCGTGATCAGGTTCAGGCCGTGATCCTCGCCGGTACCGAGTTGCCGTTGCTGCTTACGAATGAGAGCACATCGTCACTTCCGCTTCTGGACACGACCGAGATCCACGTGAGGGCCGCAATAAACGAGCTGTTTCGTTGACATCGGTGCGGCGGCGCCGCGGATCGATCCGACAGAGATTGGCGGGACGAAGGACTATGGCCAAGACGCTCTACATGGTCGTGGAACGGTTCAAGGGTGGCGACCCCGTCCCCGTCTATCGACGATTTCGCGAGCACGGCAGACTCGCGCCCGAAGGTCTCTCTTACGTGTCGAGTTGGGTGGACATCAACCTTACGCACTGTTACCAGCTGATGGAAACAGACGATCCTCGGCTCCTAGAGCAATGGATCTCACGTTGGAGCGACATCGTCGAATTCGAAGTGAATCCCGTCATTACCTCTGCAGAGGCGGCGGACAGAGTTGCTCCACGCTTATAGCCGTTGCGTCCGTACGCGAAACGGTAGAGTCGAGGCTCGTGATACATGGCGGTTCGGCGCGCCAGGTGGTATCGGCTGATGGATGTTCTCTTATCTGCAGTGCCGTCGCGCGAGGGCCATTTCCGACTTGAGTCCGGTTACCACACCAACCTCTGGTTGACGCTCGACGGCTTGTTCATGGAGACGGCCAACATCACGCCGGTAGTTGAAGCGCTGGCTGTACGTTTACGTCCTTATCGCGCTTCCGCCGTATGCGGCCCGTTTGTCGGCGGCGCCTTCCTCGCGCAATTACTCGCCGTTGCGCTCAATGTGCGTTTCTTCTATACGCAACCGGCGCCGGCGCGGCAAGCGCATGACCTGTTCAGCGCCGAGTACTACCTCGGTGTGTCGCTGGACACGCCATGAAGGCGCCCCGCGCGCGTGCCTGGCGGATGTTCCGTGGAGGCCGTGTCGGTCGCTCGCGTCATGAACTTCGGGGATCAGATGCCGGCATCGCTCTTCGGTAAGATCAGGATGGAGACACTGATGGCCGATCTGCCTATCCACTGCAGTCTCACGCCCGAGGCTCTCGAAGCGCGTAAGCAAGGCCTTCTCACTGCGCTCCTGCACCGATCTACCCGCCAGGAGTTCCTGCCAGAAGGTCTCCGACTGCGATTTGACGCTTCGAGCGACACCTTGTCGAGCATCGTGCGAGCCGTTGATGCCGAGCGCCATTGCTGCCGATTCCTCCGCTTCACGATTACCGTTGAAGCCGACGAGGGCGCGGTGACCCTCGACCTCACCGGCCCACCGGGAACCCGCGAGTTCGTTGCAGCGTTGCTCGAATTGTGAGCATCAACCTCGCGGTGTTTGCGGTCGCGGCGTTCTTCGAGATCGCCGGCTGCTTCGCGTTCTGGCTCTGGGTGCGCCGTGGAGCAACCCCATTCGTCGTTGTGCTCGGCGTCGCCAGTCTGGCCGGTTTCGCTTTTGCGCTGACACGCGTCGATTCGGCATTCGCCGGCAGGGCGTATGCCGCCTACGGCGGCATCTACATCGCGGCCTCGCTCGTCTGGCTCTGGGTAATGGAGGGGCAGAGCCCAACGCGGACTGACCTTCTTGGGGCAGCACTCGCAATCGCCGGTGCGGTCGTCATCATCGGTTTCGCGGCTCGCTCACGCTGATGTCCTCCCGCATAGGGCGCGGTCAAATCGTGCGCGGGCTGTCCGCCGACACGCGGTCGGACTGTCCCTGGAATTGTCCCTGGCAGCTCCGGAAACAGGGCCTTCAGACCCAGCGGCAGCAAGAGCTAGTTCGGGAATGTCCAAGAAGTGAAGGATTTACGAGGAAACGAAGATGATCGGGAGGCTGATCGACATTTAGCAACCGGATCAGGCAGCAGGTCGCCACAGCTGCAGATAATGTTGGTTGCGAGCCCCTGCAACCAAAGATACTTGCAGGGAGAGGTCGTCGGATTCCGACGACCTCTTCGTTTGTACGGTGGCCCCCAGCATGGCCGCCAAATTCCCCTTCAACTCGATCTGAAGCGTCTCACTGGCCTGGTCTGGCGTGAGCACGATGGCGTCCACGAGGCCGCGCAGAGCCTCGGTCGCTTCCGAGCGGCTGTCCGGCGCCTGGAGTGCCTTCGCGAGCTCCGTGACCTTCGTGCGGTAGATCCCGGCCATGTCCGGATGCAGGAGTGGGGGCGGCTCCTCCGTGCCAGCGAGCTTGGCTTCCAGTTGTTCACGCCTGGCGGCATTCGCGTTCAGCTCGTCCTTTACCACTGAGGGAGCCACGCCTTCCATCACCATCTCGATCAGCTTCTTGCGGCGGCCGTCGATGCGTTCGATCTCACGCTCGGTGGCTGAGAGGCTGGCGCGGTGCTCCATCCGCAGCCGGTTCATCTCGCGGGTGAACTCTTCGCAGAACTCCTCGAAGAGCTCCTGATTCAGGAGCTTCTCCTCGAGCGCTTTCAGAACCCTCGCCTCGACCTCATCACGCGGGATCGTGAGCCGGTTGTCGCAGGTGCCTTTCTCACGAGCGCCGAAGCAGGCGAGCCGATTGCGGCCCGCCATGATGAACCCAGCGCCGCAGACGCCGCATTTCGACAGCCCCGAGAACAGATACTGAGGGCGTCTCGCGAATCCGATGTTGCCGGCGCGTGTGATCGTACGCCGCGTTGCGCTCTGGCGCTCTTTCGCGGCGTTCCACAGTTCGTCGGTCACTATCCGGAGAGACGGAATCTCCTTGGTGATCCATTCTGGTCTTGGATTCAGATGCGAGATGCGTTTGCCCGTGTCCGGATTCTTGACGTAGCGCAATCGGTTCCAGATCAGGCGACCGATGTACAGCTCGTTGTTCAGGATGCCTGTGCCACGTTTCGAGTGGCCGTGGATGGTGCTGGGACTCCAGGTCCCGCCGAACGGTCCGGCGATCCAGTCGTGGTTCAGCCGTCTGGCGATCGCTTTCGGAGCAACTCCTGCAACGAACTCCCGGAAGATC
>JAIVJN010000437.1 GCA_020200025.1 Acidobacteriota bacterium
ATATTGCCCCGCGCATCGGCTTCGCGTGGCGTCCGCTGGATTCCGACAACTTCGTCATCCGCTCCGGATACGGGATCTACTACGACCAGACGCTGCTGAATGCGCACCTGGGTGCTCGGCTGAATCCGCCTTTCCGCATCACGCAGCTCATCGTCAATCCCGGCGATGCCACCATCCAGACGATATTCAACGAGTCGCCATCTCAGACCCCTCCCGGTGGGGGCTTCATGTCGATGAACTACCGGGATCCCTATCAAGAGCAGTGGAATGTGGGCGCCCAATTCACCCCGGTCAGCAATCTGCTCCTCGACGTGGCCTACGTTGGCAACCGTGGCGTGAATCTGTCGCGCTTCCGCCGCATCAACCAGCCCGCACCCGGACAGCCGGTTCCTTACCCACAGTTCCAGCCGACGCTGCAAACCGTCGACAACAGTGCGGAGAGCAGCTACAAGGCGCTGCAGCTCAAGGTGGAGACGCGGAGTCGGACCGGCTTGAACCTGCTCACCTCGTATACCTGGTCGGAATGCATGGACAACGGCGCGTTCTTCGGCTCGGGCGCATCGGGTGGGACTGTTCCGCAGGACCCGCGCAACCTCGCTGCCGAGCGTGGCCGCTGCCAGTACAACACCGACCACCGGTTCGTGACGAACCTGGTGTACCGGTTGCCGTTCGGTTCGGGTCGCCAGATGCTGACCAGCGGGGTTCTCAGCGCCCTGCTCGGCAACTGGGATATCAGCGGGATTCTGACGCTGCAGAGCGGCCATCCGTTCACCGTCACGCGCGGCGTTCCACAGAGTGGGACCGTTCCCACGGGTGGTTCCGATCGTCCCGACCTGGTGGGCGACCCGTTCGTTGCCGGGCCGGTCGCGGCCAATCCGACCTGCGTGGCGCCCAGCGAGATCCGCACCACGCTCAACTGGTTCAACCCCTGCGCCTACATGGCCGCCCCGGGCCGCTTCGGCACCGCTCCGCGGAGCAACCTGATCGGGCCGCGGTTCGACAATCTCGATATCTCGCTGCTGCGGGAGATTCCGATGCCCGGCGACGCCAAGAGCCTGCGCCTGGAGTTTCAGATCTTCAACGTCCTCAACATTGCCCACTACAATCTGCCCGTGGGCAACTTCGACTCGGGAAACTTCTCGAGGATCCTCCAGGCAAATGCCGGGCCTCCGCGGCAGATACAGCTCGGGGTGAAGTACAGCTTCTGAACCGGGTACGGGAACACGCTCACGTGACAGCAGCCCGCCGGTGAGGCGGCCGTCCAATTCGCGGGCGGCCCGACAGCCCGAAACTCGCGGAGGAACTGATGGGTGATCACAAGCGAATCAGACGCAACATGCTGCTCACGACGCTGGTGACATCAGCGTTTCTGGCGGCACCGGCGATTCGGGCGTTGCCCCGGCAGACGCCCGGTGACAAGAGCCCCGCAGCGTCCGACGTGACGGTGCTTCGATTCGGCAAGCTCTGGGACGGCAGCAAGGTCACCACCGACGCGGTGGTTGTGGTCGAGCGTGACCGGGTGAAGTCGGTCGGCAGTGGGAACGCCGCAGTGCCGGCCAACGCCGTAGTCATCGACCTCTCCAAGTACTACGCCATCCCCGGCATGATCGATGCCCACACGCACATCACGTACTGGGCCGATGCCACTCCGCGCCCGGGTGTGCGCCCCATGCAAACCAGCACGGGACTCTCCACCGCCGTACGTGTGTTCATGGCGCAGGAGAATGCGCGCAAGTCGCTCGAGGCCGGCTTCACCAGCGTGCGCGATCTTGGCGCGCAGGACTACGCCGATGTCGCCATGCGGGATCTGATCAATCGCGGCGCCATGGTAGGACCGCGGGTCTTTGCCGCGGGTTATGGGCTGCACGTCACGAACCGCGCTCCGCGGGTAGGCGAGGTGTTGGTACCCACCGGCGGGGAGGCGAACGGGCCTGCCGAGGTGATGAAAGCCGTCCGCGAGCAGATCGCCGCAGGCGCCGACGTCATCAAGATGTTCGGGTCGGTCGGCGGTTTCGATAACGTCAACACCAACCAGACGTTTGGGTTCGAAGAGATGAAGGCGGCGGTGGAGGTGGCACACGCCTTCGGCAAGAAGATCGCCATCCATTCGTATGGAGCAAGCGGCGCACGAGATGCCGCCCGCGCGGGCCCCGACTCCATCGAACATGCCGTAGATATCGACGATGCGACGCTGCGCGAGATGGCGGCTCGCGGCACGGTCTACGTGCCGACGGTGGCCCACAACCAGGTCTACTGGGAGAACGCCGACTGGTTTGGCTTCGCCCCCGGCTACGCGGAGAAGTTCAAGGACTACATCGACCGCAACATGGAAACCGTGCGGCGGGCTATCAAGGCCGGCGTGCGCGTGGGAATGGGCTCGGACGCCGTGTTCATCGGGTGGGGGCAGAATGCTCGCGACCTGCGGCTGTACGTGGAATGTGGCATGACGCCGGAGCAGGCGCTTGCCACTGCGACGACCGTGAATGCCACGCTGCTGCCACTGGAACAGTCCCTTGGCGCGGTCGCGCCCGGCTACTACGCCGACATCGTCGCGCTTCAGGGCGATCCGCTGGCCGATATCAATGTTGTCCTGAAGGGCGTTCGCTGGGTGATGAAAGGCGGCCAGGTGGTGGTGAACAGGACGGAAACGGCATCCTCCTCTTCTTCCCGCGTCGGCGTAGCAAAATAACGCCGAGATGCTTCATGTCCTCGGAATTTGCGTGGCTGACAATCGAGCAAGTCGCGCCTCTTATCGCGAAACGCAAGCTGTCACCGCGCGAGCTTCTGGAGTCGCTGTACGGCCATATCCAACAGCACGAGCCCAGGATCAACGCGTTCCTCACGATGGACGTCGAACGCTGCCACGCCGAAGCGGTGCGCGCCGAGTCGGAAATCGTGCGCGGGCGCTACCGCGGGCCGCTGCAC
>JAIVJN010000438.1 GCA_020200025.1 Acidobacteriota bacterium
ACCGTCAGCGTGGAGGCCAAGAAGGTCCGCGCGCGGAAGATGATCCGCGAACTGCGAAGCCTCGGCTACCGAGTCACACTGGCTTCATCCGCTCCGCCGGCCTGAGTGATTTTCGACCTTGGCTGGTCACCGCAGCGTGACGGGAACTGCTCACAACTGATTGAGCAGCCGGCAGAGTCAGGCCCAAGCTCCAGCGATCGTGTGTCCGACATTTGTGGACAGATTTCGGACAAGACATCAGGTCCTCTCAGGCCCTCAAGGAGTGCGCGTATCGCAAACGGCCACAGCGCATCGGGCTGTGCCCTCCCCGAAACGCACCGCCACCGCGTGGCTCGACGGTGACACGTAGACGATCTGGCCGAGGTTGCCGCGCGCCATATAGTCAACGTGACCGTCAGCGCTCTTCCGACCCCCCAGGTGGTAACCGCCTGTCTTCCGCCAGAGGCGAAACATAGGCCAGGGAAGCTGTTCGCCGGGGTCGGGCGAGGTCGCCTCCGTGACCCAGTGTTTCTGGACGATCTGCTTGCCGTTCCAGCGACCGTTGTGCAGATACAGCAGCCCGATGCGGACGAAGTCAATCGCGCAGGCGTTCAGCCGGCCTCGGGGTTTCTCAAAGCCACTCGATCCGCTGTCAAGCGTCCCAGACGTTCGGCGACAACTCGGAGGGCGAGCGCTGGACACGCGCGATGGCTTCGTCGCGGGTCGCGCCATAGCACATGACGCCGGCCAGGCCGGGTACTTCGGCGAGCCAGCGACCGTCGTCTTCGCGATCGAGCTCAATCGAGATTGTCACGCCGGTACTGTAAGATCTGGGCCGGCTGTCCAACGACGCGCTGCACCCGACGAGCCGCTCCTGGGTGTTCGGGCTTTTCGTGGCGTAATCCTGTGCGGCTCGCGGGTGAGCGCTGACCGTTCGGCGGTGGAAAATGTGGCGTGCGGAGAGCTGTCTGCGGTGCTGTCCCGTACGCCGCGGCAAAGATCAGGGTGAGAGTTTGTCCATGGACGTTCTAACCGAGAACGAGCGTCAACGACTGGACGCCGATGGCTTCCTCCGCTTGGACGGCATCGTCGATCCGGCGAGCCTCCGTGAGATGCGGACCCGTTTGGAGGATCTGCACGCCGCCACTGAACAATTCGACGCTGGGACGCTCATCGTCGCCGGCCTCTTGGAGGAGGCGGTCTTCGACGCGACATGGGATATGCCGACCCAGACAAGCCGCACCCGCTACAACGGCAGCTCGTCGGCCCGGCCGGGACGGTGTTCGTCCTCAACATCCACTGCGCCCACTCGGCGATGCTGAACCGGTCGGACGAGATGCGGCTGGCGCTGTTCGCGCACTTCTCCCGCCGGGACTCGCCGCTGCTGCTGGCGAACCCCCACCCGGACCCGAGCCACTCGGCCCTGGACCGGCACGATGCCGAGTTCCGCGCCATGCTCCTCGGCGAGGCGATTGATCTGCGTCCCTGAGCAACCACGCCGACCCAGACGCTGAACCTGACCGCCGCCAGATAGGCTTTTCGTGCCGAGTAGCTCACTCAGCCGCCGCGGCAGGTGAGCTGGGTCGCTAGCCCGTTCCTTGTGAAAATCGACGATCATCGACGAGGAATTCCGATGAAAACCCCAATCCCGAGAACTTCTCCTGGCCTTCGATGGGAACCGAGCAACAGCAGGAGGTAGTTATGCTCTTCGGCCAGCTGCTTGATCACCCGTGTGGATTGGCCAGTGCCTAACGGTGCCACGTCACCGTCCGTGACGACATAGAGTTCGAGTCCACCGACGGTGGCCGTCAACCGTTTTTCATCGCCGAAGCTTCCTGGAGAAGCTTGGCATTCCCAGTCTGCTGGAAGGTCTCCAGCTTCATGCGGGTGATTCGCCAGCTTTCGGACGCCTTTGCGAGCGCGAACACATAGTGCCCACCGACCACCCACGTGTCGCCGCTTGGCGCTCCCGCAACGTGGTGCCACGCCCGGACATGACATTCGGCGGTCGCCGCGCTTCCCGACAGTTCGACATCGATCGGGCCGAGCAGGTGCTGAGTCGTCACCGTCGCAAGCGCCTGGCGCCAACCATCGACCAGGTCATCCCCGCGCTGCTGCTGCGCCTGCCCGCCCAACAGCGAGGTATAGTCAACGTCCACCTCAGTTTCAAAGAGGGCGCGGAGCGACCGCCAATCCTTGCGATCGATGGTGTGGACGACTCGGACGATGACGGTTCGGATGCGCTCGCACTCGTCATCTTGAAGCACCGGCACGAGAGGACCTCCGTTCTCGGAAAGGTCGCGCGCTCGCGCGAGATGAACCGCGTGTGATGAATCACTCGCTGCGGTCAGGGGAGCGTGCGCTTGAAGTGTTCGATGGCACGATCCGCGGCGAAACGTACGCTCGAAGGGCTGTCGTAGAAATCGAACTGGATCCCTGACGTCCAGACGACATCATGGCGACCACGGAGTCCGGCGGCAAACTGCTTCGCCCCTCCGGGGGTTGCGCTCTGCTCACTCGTGACGATTCGCAGGGGCACGTTGATCCGGGCGGCCGTCGGGATCGGATCGAACTCGAGCCACTCGTTCCACGCCATGACTGCAAACCGAGCACCCCATTGTGGAATCGCGCCCCGCTTCGGATTGAGGTAGTAGTCGAGCGCGTCGCCGCTCGAGTACATCGCGGCCGTGGGATCGCTGTTGCTTGCAGCCGAAACGTAATCGACGGTTCCGGTCTTCACGTAGTGTTCGCGCGCCGCTCGAGCCTTCGCAAGACGGTCCGCCACTCCCGCGTCACCGCCGTACATCTCCTTGACAATGGCCGCGTCGTGAAGCCACGGAGCCACCATCACGATGCTCTTGACAGCTGGTTCGTCGAGCGCCGCCAGCGCGGTATACCCCGCACTGGCGCAGATCGCGAGCACACCGGCGCGCTCGGGATCCACTTCTGCGCGAGTGCGTAAGAACAGAAGCGCGTTGCGGATGTCCTCGGCCTTTCGCCGGGGCGACTCGACGTCCCGGAGCGCCCCCTCGCTCTCGCCGAATCCGGCGAAATCGAACGTGAGCGCCGTGATGCCCGCATCGGCCATGAGCGGTGCATAATTCGACGGCATCTGTTCTTTCACGGTCGTCCATGAACCGACGACGACCACTCCCGGCCCGCGCGTATTTGCACCGCGGTTCCTGTGGAGGTGGCCGACGAGCTTTGAGCCCTGACTGTAGAAGGTCACGCTTTCCATGGTCGATTCTGACACTGGCTCGTCCCCACAGTCTTGAACGAAATTGCACTCAACTGACGGACACGACCCTGCGCACGCGGCGCGCATAGGCGCCCGGGGTTACGCCGACGATTCTCGTGAAGACACGGGTGAAGTGTGGTTGGTCGGCAAAGCCCAGATCCAGAGCGATCTCGCGAAGATCGCCGCCGCGGGCGAGCCGCTCGCGCGCCCGCTCGACTCGCAAGCGCAGGCTGAATGCGTGCGGCGTGATCCCGAAATCGCTCTTGAACTGTCGGAGCAGTACGAACCGACTGATACGACTGTCTGCTGCGAGATCCGAGAGACCTGGGGGGTCAGCGACTGAGCTCTCGAGAGTGTTTCGCACGCGGCGTGAGATGCGGACCGGCACCGACTGGCGGAGCTCGTCCCAATTGATCAATTTGGAGCGGCCCAGCACCAGCACGAGATTCGTCACCAGCTCCATCAGTTGCTCGGGCGGAGGACTGGTGCGCAGCATTCGGGCAAGTGCGGGAAATCCCGGCAGGACCTGCCGGGACGCGAACAGCATGCCGCCGCGGAAGAGACCCGACGGGAGTAGAGAGGGGTCGAGGTCGAGCGACAGGAACGCCGCCGGGCCCGTCGAATCTGTCGACCACACACACCCCGGCGAGCGCACGCAAATCGCATCTGCAGGATAGATGACATCGCGTCCATTGACCGTCACAAGGTGGGCCGGACCGATTTTGAGGCACACGCCGAGGCTCTCGTTGACGCGAACAGGGAAGTGCCGAT
>JAIVJN010000210.1 GCA_020200025.1 Acidobacteriota bacterium
AGACTGTCGTTCTCGAAGTACTCCAGGCTGCCTTCGAAGGTGTACTTGCGGACCGGCCCGGACCGCGGGCGCGGGCTGAAGCGAAGCGATCCGAACGAACGACGGAAGTCGTCGCGGCGAAGGAAGCCGACCTCCGGGTTGAAGTTGTCGCCGACCTTCAAGTACTCGGCACGAAGCCCATAGCGATCCGCCGAATAATCGAACCGGCCCTGATAGCTGTCGTCGGCGACGTCGAGCCCCGGCGTTCTCGTCTGGGCATAGTAGGCACCCATGCTCACGTTCTGATAAAACGAGAAGGCAGCGTCCACGCCGTACGCCTGGTTCGATCCGCTGCCGAGCGTGGCATTGGAGCGGTTGGTCAACATGGCGCCGATGGTGCTGCGCCGCAAGATGTCGCGTTTGAGGCGCAGGACCGTGAAGTTCGTGGGCTCCGAGCCGCCGATGTCCTCTCCGCCTTGCTGAATGTTGACGACGCCGACGCTGTAGGCGCCGATCTTTCCGGTCAGCCGACCGCCGACGTCGATCGGCACCACTCGGCCACGATTGAGGCCGATGCGACGACTGTAGAAGAGTGTCGGCGTGTCGCTCGCGGTCGCTGTGCCTCCTTGCGCACCCGCGCCACCGCGGGCGAAGTCGAAGATGCCGCGGCCCTCGAGGAAGAAGTCGCGCTTCTCGGGGAAGAACAGGCTGAACCGGGTGAGGTTCGTTTGCTGCTCGTCGACTTCCACTTGGGCAAAGTCCGTGTTGACGGTGACATCTGCCGTCAGATTGGCTGTCACGCCGTACTTCAGGTCGCCGCCGACGTCGCCGTCGAGGTCGTTCGCGACCGGCGGCACACGCACGCGATCGGTGCTGAGCCGCGAGATGGCGTACGGCTTGATCTCGAGGTTCTTGCTGGCAGGTGGCAGATCGAGGCCGACCAGGGTGCCGGCTGACGACACGCGGTTGAGCGCTTGCGGCCCGGCGAGGGCGAGAGGCACCGGGCTGAGATACGCCCATTCGTTCTTGCGACGAATCGAGCGTCGCATCTGGATGCCCCAGACCTGATTGACGCCCGACTTGTAGCGAAGCGTCTTGAAGGGAACCGCGAGCTCCACCGTCCAGCCGCCGTCGAAGCGGCCCGTGCGCACGTTCCACACCGGGTTCCAATCGGTGTTGGGTTGGCCTTCGTCGATCACCGAGTAGTCAGCCAACGCGCCGAGCGGATTGGTGTAGAACATGAAGCCGCTGCGGCGATCGTAGAAGGTGTCGAACATCACACCGAGATGATCGTTCTGCCGTAGTTGGTTCGTGTCGCGTCTCAGCTCGTTGGCCACCCACCGGTCGGGCGGTGCCGAGTCCCACATGCGCCCCGCCACGTAGATGGTCGTGGCGTCGAACATGACCCACACCTCGCTCCGCTCCGATGCGGGCGCGCCGTAGTCCGGCACGACTTGAACGAACCCTCCGAACGGCGGCTCCTCGCCGTACACCCGCTCATCGAGTCGTCCGTCGAGGCGCAGCGGTTCCGCCAGCTTGATGGCGCGAATGGTCGGCCGATTGGCCGCGTCACGCGTGATGACCTCGGGCGCCATTGGCGGCGGGGACCCGTCGATGGTGACGGCGACCCCGTCGAGCGCGTCGCCAGGTGTCACGGGAGGAGAGGGCGCCTGTTCGGAGGCCTGAACCGAGAGGGACAAGGATACCAACGCCGCGACAATCAACGGCAGACGACACGCCGACTTCATTGTCAAGGGAGGTAGCGTGGCACAGCGGGCGCGTGAAGTCTATCGTTGCGGTGCCGCATTATTTTGTTCGGCGAGACTTCGACGAACCCGCGCGTCACCGGCCCGGCAGCTCGCGCTCGCCGTCGAGGACGAGGGTGGCCGACGGCACGCGCTCGGCCATCCAGGGGTCGCGCTGCTCGACGATGACGAGAAGCGTGTGGTGGGTGCCCAGGCGCTCATCAGGCACGCGTGCGGTCAGGCCCGCCCAGCCGTCCACGGTCTGCACGATTCCCAACGCGCTCGTGAGAAAGCGCGTGTGACGGCTGCGCTCGGTCACCCGCAGCGATCCGGTCGCCGCGCGCACCCGTCCGCCGCGAGTCGAGCACGATCTCGATATCCCTGTGTTGTTCTACGTTGGGAGCCGAGACGTTGGGAGCCGAGACGTTCGCAGCGAGCCGAATAGCTCGATGTGACGTTCGATGACACGCGTGCGCTCGCTCTCGTTGGGCTCGAGCGTCCACACGTCCCGCTCCGATGTTCCGCCCAGCACGATGCCGTCGGTTCTAGGCATCATGTGCACGAAGCCCCCAGGCGTATTCGGCTGCGTGCCCAGTCCACCCGTCGTCGAGTAGTGGATTTCGGCCTGCGGGATGAGCACCGTCAACTGTCCCTTCAGCGGCGTGAGCGCGGTGTCGCCGACCAGGTCGCGGGAGCCGAGGCCCGTGCAGTTGACGATCACCGGCTCGGCCAGCGTTGCCAGATCGGCAGCCGACGAAAAGCGCCGGACCACGATCTTGCCGCCGAAGAGTAAAAAATCACGAACTGCGGCGTCGAGGAATATCGACGGCTCGTAGCGCATTTCTTGCCGGCGCACCGCATATCGCGTCGGAAACGGGTGCTCGCCGGGTCCGAGCAGCTCGCGGGCGCCGCGAACCGTGTCGGGCAACAGCGGATTGCCGCCCCCGGCGGCGCGGTCGTCATCGGTCGGCGAGAAGTTGTCGAGCCACGTCACCCCCCAGTGCGGGCCGACGAGCAATTGCCACTGACGATAGCCGATCTCCACCGCGCGGCGGAATTGTGCGTCCCATTCTGGCGTGCGGGAGCTCAGGTCGACGAGCCCGGAGGTCGGCGTGAAGCCGGCGAGGGCCATGTTCGAGGTGGTCTCGGGCGGTACCGCCGCGGCGTAGATGGTCGTCTCGAACCC
>JAIVJN010000439.1 GCA_020200025.1 Acidobacteriota bacterium
CAGCAACCACGCTCGACCCGGCGTGAGCACCTGACCGACAATGACCCCGCCCAGGGCGTGGCCGACGGGACTAGGCATCCCCCACCGTACGGAAATGCTGACACCCCGGTCAAACGGGCCGAGCGCATTTTCTCCGATCCCTCGAATTATGAGCGAAAGTCGACGCCCCTTGTAACTTATTGATACCACTGCGATAATTTGGCCGCACTGGGTGATTTACCCCTTGACTTTCGCCTGGCGCGTTTCTAGGATCACCCTAGGCGAATCGCTCTCGCCACCCCTCCAAGAAAGGACGCGCATGGCAGTGGACGAACGGCAAGAACGGCTGAAGGCCCTCGAGGTGGCGGTCGGTCAAATCGAGAAGCAGTTCGGCAAGGGCTCGATCATGCGGCTCGGGCAGCGCAACGCCATTTCCCCGACCGAGACCATCTCGACCGGCTCGATCAGCATCGACTATGCGTTGGGTATCGGCGGCGTTCCGCGCGGTCGTGTCATCGAGATTTTCGGACCCGAGTCGTCCGGTAAGACGACGCTGGCCTTGCAAGTGATTGCCGAAGCGCAGCGTGCCGGTGGCCTGGCGGCGTTTGTCGATGCCGAGCACGCCCTCGATGCCGAGTACGCCAAGAAGCTCGGCGTCGAGATCGACAACCTCCTCGTCTCTCAGCCAGACAACGGCGAGCAAGCGCTCGAGATCGTCGAGGTGCTCGTGCGGTCGGGCAGCGTCGACGTGGTCGTCGTCGACTCGGTGGCCGCGCTCGTGCCTCGCGCAGAGATCGAAGGCGAGATGGGCGAAGCGCAGATGGGCCTGCAAGCCAGGCTCATGTCACAGGCGCTGCGCAAGCTCACCGGATCGATCTCGAAGTCGAAGACCGTGCTCATCTTCATCAACCAATTGCGCGAGAAGATCGGCGTCATGTTCGGCAATCCCGAGACCACGACCGGCGGCCGCGCCCTCAAGTTCTACGCGTCGGTTCGTATCGACATCCGCCGCATCGGTGCGATCAAGGACGGCGAGAACGTCGTCGGCGGGCGCACACGCGTAAAGATCGTCAAGAACAAGATGGCGCCGCCGTTTCGTGAAGCCGAGTTCGACATCATGTACGGCGAGGGCATCTCGCGCGAAGGCGACTTGCTCGATTTGGCCGTCGAGCGCCGCATCGTCGAGAAGAGCGGCGCCTGGTTCGCCTACGGGGGCGAGCGGTTGGGTCAGGGGCGAGAGAACGTCAAGGGGTTTCTCAAAGAGCACGCCGACATCCGCCGCTCGATCGAAGAGCGCTTGCGAAAGGAGCTCGGGCTCATTCGTGAGGCTGAAGTCGCCGCAGTGTAGCGGCGATCGGCACACGGCTCGAGGGTGGGTCTCGCGGCCCATCCTGCCGGGCCTGCTTGATTTCCCCTTATGGTCTCGTGGCTCGCTCGGTTCGATCACGCCACGCTCGAACATCTCACGCCGTACCGCGCCCCATGGCTCGACGACCTCATGCTCGCCGTCACCGATCTCGGCGGACGCGGCTTCGTCTGGGTGGCGATCGCGCTCATTGCGTTCGTCATTCCGGAGCGCCGCGCCGACGCATGGCGCAGCCTCCTCACCATCCTCGTCACGTTCTTGCTCGTCGACGGCATGCTCAAGCCCTTGATCTGGCGAGACCGGCCCTTCGATGTCTTCCCTGACGACGTTCTCATTGCGGCGCGGGCCACGACGTCCTCGTTCCCGTCCGGCCATGCGGCTTCGGCCTTCGCCGGCGCGCTGGCGACATCGCGCCTGTTACCGGGTGCTCGTGCACTGTGGTTTGTGCTCGCGGTGTTGATCGCGTATTCGCGCCTGTACCTCGGCGTGCACTTCCCTCTCGACGTGCTCGCCGGCGCAGTGATCGGCACGCTGTGCGCTCTCTTCGTCCTCGGCGGCCGACGAGCAGTCCGAACCGAAACCGGGTTTCGTTTTCGGTGATCATGGGGAAAACGAAATCCGGTTTCGTTTCGAACGGAAGGCGACGATGCCGCTTGGCTATACCTGGGAGAAGCTTCACGCCGCCATGCAGATGCTCGTCGCAGAGGGCACGCTGGCGGCGCGTCTCGAGCGCGCCCTCGTCGAGGCCGCCATCCTCGACAAGGACGAGAGTGCCTTTCCGGACCCGGCGGTGCGCGAGCGCTGGCGCATCCTCGTCGATTCGCTCACGCGGGGACGACCGCGTGCGGAGTGGATGACGACGATTGCCGCGATGTCCGCGGATGACCGCGACCTCGCGGCGCAGGAATGGCTGGAGATCTTCACCGCGATCGATCGACTCACCGTGGAAGAAGATGCGTGGCGCGGCCGTTAGCCTGCTGCGCGCAGTTTAGTGACTGCAGTTGGCAGTTGGCATTGGCGAAATCTCAAATAAGGTGTTGACGTGGCAACTTCCAAAAACTGCGAATCCATCGGCGAGGAGCTTTTCGCCCGAGCCGAGCTGCCGGTTGACTGCTGACCGTCTAACCGCCTGCCGTCTACCGTCTACCGCCTGCCGCCTGCCGCCTACCGACAAGAAGACGATGAGGCTGGTGGCTTCCTCAATCTGGCAAGCTCCCGGTCGTCGGCCTCGGCCTCACTCGAACGTCACGTGTCATGCGGCCGGTCCCCAGCGCCGACATCCGGCGCCCGTGCAACCTGGATGTGCCAGCGCGTCGGCTTCGGCTTGGGCGGCATCGATCGAGTCGAAGTAAGGCCACTCCGGTTCCTCTCGATCGATACGAGTGGGGATCGTCGCGGCGCGATAGCCTGCGCTCTCGTCGTCACGGTAGACCTGCGCGACCACGCCATTGGTGTGTCGCCGCTCGAAAATGAGAAGATCCATATGTCGGTGCGTCGGGTATGTGCGCCGCGTGGAGATCATCGCGTTCCGGAGCCGCGTGGAGCACGGC
>JAIVJN010000211.1 GCA_020200025.1 Acidobacteriota bacterium
CTGGTGTTTGGACCGCTGTTCAACCTGCAGGTGGGGCTGGGTACGCACGACCGTAATTCCGACGGAGCGCAAGCCAACACCAGTCCGGCGCAGGGCTCGGCCGCACTCGTCGCCATTGGCGTTCCGCCACTCGGTCTGAGCTACTACCGGTTGCGGTCGACGGAGGTCGGGGCCCCCGGGCCTGCAGGCGATGGTCAGCTTGGCCGAGAAAGAGAATGGCGCACTCTACATACGTTGACGACCCACAACGTCGGCGTGACGGTGCTGCAGTCAGTGGGAGAGCGGCTCACGGTGGGGGCGACGGCGAAGTTGATCGTTGCGACGGCTGGAAGCGCCATTGTTGACGCGTCAGGGGTCACTGTGGCGGATGGATTAAACGACGCGGAGGCGCTCGGCACCACACGCCACGTGCGAGGCGACGTCGACGCGGGGCTGATGGCAGACTTTGGGCGCCTACGGGTCGGCCTCGTTGGGCGCCACCTCACGGCGCCGGAGTTCGATCTGCACGACGTCGGCTCGGTTCAGCGAGTCGCCGGCGGAACGGGCACCGCGCGGCTCGGTCGCGAGGCTCGGCTCGGCCTCGCGTGGGGATCCGGATGGCCCGGCCGCGCGCGCGCGATTGTTGCCCTCGACGCCGATCTGACGCGGCGGGTGACCTCGACGACCACCCGGCGCGATGTTGCCGCGGGTGTCGAAACGTGGTGGCGCGATGCGCGGCTTGGCGTGCGCGGCGGCGTTCGCGCCAGCACGGTCGGGGAGACGCGGGCGGTGGTGACCGGTGGGGCATCTCTGGCGGTGACGGCAGGCATCTTCGTGGACGGGCATGTGGCGGTCGGCCAGGAGGATCTGCGCGGGTGGGGCGTCGGCGCGCGCGTGGTGTTCTAGGACAGAGACAAGAGAGAAGTCAGAAGGCAGAAGGCAGACTTCTGACTTCTGTAGTTAAGCGACATGGCGGTACGTATTGGCGAGCTGCTTCTCAAAGAGAAGCGCATCAGTTCCGATCAGCTCCAGGACGCCCTGACGTATCAGCGCCAGCACGGGGGTAAGCTCGGGGCCAACCTCGTCAAGCTGGGCTTCGTCAGGGACGAGGAGATTACCGAGCTGCTGTCCAGGCAGTACGGTGTGCCCTCGATTGCCCTCCATCAGTTCGACATCGACGCCGCGGTCCTGAAGCTCGTACCCGCCGGAACTGCCCGTAAGTATCAGATCGTTCCCCTCAGCCGTGCCGGCGCGACGCTGACGATCGCCATGGTGGACCCGACCAACGTGTTCGCCATGGACGACATCAAGTTCATGACCGGCTACAACGTCGAACCGGTCGTGGCGTCCGAAGCCGCCGTGCTCGAGGCCATCGAGCGCTACTACGGCGCCGCCGCACCTGCGGCCCTGCGCGGACAGGTGATACCTGTGGCGAGCGAGAGCGCGCTCGAGGTGGCCACCAAGGCGCTCGCAGACATGCCGACGGTCGATAGCGCCGACGTCGAGGTGCTCGAGGATCTCGAGGAGATCAGCGTCGAAGCGCTCGCCCGCCAAGGGGAAGAGGCGCCGGTCATCAAGCTCGTGAACGTCATCTTGATGTCGGCGATCTCCAAGGGCGCGAGCGACATCCACGTCGAGCCTTACGAAAAGGAGTACCGCGTTCGCTACCGTGTGGACGGCATCCTCTACACCGTGATGACACCGTCGCTGCGCATGCGCGATGCGATCACGTCGCGCATCAAGATCATGGCGAAGCTCGACATCGCCGAGAAGCGTCTCCCCCAGGACGGTCGCATCAAGATCCGCTTCGCCGACAACGGCCTCACCAAAGACATCGACTTCCGCGTCTCGTGCCTGCCCACGCTCTTCGGCGAGAAGATCGTGATGCGTCTGCTCGACAAAGCCAAGCTGATGCTCGACATGACGAAGCTCGGCTTCGAAGCCGACTCCCTCAGAAAGCTCGAGGTTCAGATCCAGAAGCCGTGGGGGATGGTGCTCGTCACGGGTCCCACCGGCAGCGGCAAGACCAACACGCTCTACTCGTCGATCTCGCGCATCAACACGCCCGAAACGAACATCATGACGGCCGAAGATCCGGTCGAGTTCAATTTGCAGGGCGTCAATCAGGTTCAAGTACGCGAGAGCATCGGCCTCAATTTCGCCGCGGCGCTCCGCAGCTTCCTCCGCCAGGACCCGAACATCATTCTCGTCGGCGAGATCCGCGACTTCGAGACGGCTGAAATCGCCGTCAAGGCGGCGTTGACCGGGCACCTCGTGCTGTCAACACTCCACACCAACGACGCGCCGAGCACGGTCAATCGCCTGATGAACATGGGCATCGAGCCGTTCCTCGTCGCGAGCTCGCTCAATTTGATCTGCGCCCAACGGCTCGTCCGCCGCGTGTGCGGCCACTGCCGCGTGCCCGACGCCGTGCCGCCACCGGCGCTCGAGCAGATCGGGTTTTCAGCCGACGACGCGCGAGCCATGACGGTGTTCAAGGGCAGCGGCTGCGACAAGTGCAACCACACGGGCTACAAGGGACGCGTTGGGCTCTACGAAGTGATGGAGATCACCGACGAGCTGCGAGAGCTGGTCCTCGTTGGCGCGTCGGCGCTCGAGCTCAGACGCAAGGCGATCGAAGAGGGCATGGTCACGTTGCGCGGCAGCGGCCTGCAGAAGATCAAGGCCGGGGTGACGTCGATTGAGGAAGTGTTGCGGGAAACGGTTAGATGATCGCGACGGCAGTCGGCAGGCGGCAGTCGAGCGAGCTTCTGTCATCTACTGCTTACCGTTTACCGTCTGTCGTCTGTCGTCTGTCGTCTGTCGTCTGTCGTCTGCCGTCTGCCGTCTGCCGTCTGCCGTCTGCCGAGAGGGATCACAGAATGCCCACACTGCCTGAACTGTTGAAGCAAACCGATTCCGCTGCAACATGTTCAACCAAAAGGGCGCCGTGGGTGCCGTGTACCGGCAGATTCCCGAGCGCGTCCGCGGCTTCGACGAGCTCTTCCTGCCGCCGGTCATCGCCAAGCTGGCGGAGCGGCCGCGTGGCCTGGTCCTCGTCACGGGCCCCACCGGCAGCGGCAAGTCGACAACCTTGGCCGCGATGGTCGACAAGATCAACGGTGAACGGCACGCGCACATTCTCACGATCGAGGATCCGATCGAGTACTTGCACACGCATAAGAAGTGCTTGGTCAACCAGCGCGAGATCCACGCCGACACGCAGACGTTCACCAACGCGCTGCGTGCCGCGCTGCGCGAGGATCCCGACATCGTGCTCATCGGCGAGATGCGCGACCTCGAGACCATCGAGTCGGCCCTTCGTATCGCCGAAACCGGCCACCTCACGTTCGCCACGTTGCACACCAACTCGGCGTCGTCGACGATCAACCGCATCATCGACGTCTTCCCGGCCCATCAGCAGTCACAGGTTCGCACGCAACTGTCGCTCGTCCTCGAAGGCATCGTCTGTCAGACGCTCCTGCCGAGAGCCAACGGGCAAGGACGGATCGTGTCGCTCGAGATCCTGGTGCCGACCCCGGGCATCCGCAATCTGATCCGCGAGGACAAGATTCACCAGATCTACTCGGCGATGCAGACCGGGCAGGAAAAGCTGGGCATGCAGACGATGAACCAGTCGCTGGCGACGCTGTACATGAAGCGCGCCATCACGCTCGACACCGCCTTGATGGCCTCGTCGCACCGCGAGGAGCTGAACGAGATGATCAACCGCGGCGTCGGCGTCGTGCCCGGCGCGGGATTAGCGCGGCCGGGGGCGACCGCGGCCGCGGGCGGACGGCCGGCGAAGTGAGAAGTCAGAAGTAAGAAGGCAGAAGGCGAAACAAAGGACTTTTTCTGACTTCCTACTTCTGACTTCTGCCTTCTGAGTTGCGAACTTGTCTTGAAATAGAGGCTCCCCCTCGATCGAGGACCAGACGACCATGCCTACCTTTGCATTCTCGGGACGGACGCGCGGCGGCGAGACCGTCAGCGGTGAGCGCATCGGCGAGACGCTCGATGCCGTGGCCGCGGCGCTTCGTCGCGAGCAGATTCTGGTGACCCGACTGTCGCCGGCGCAGCAAGCGAAGGCCGCGGCTGGAGCGGGAC
>JAIVJN010000027.1 GCA_020200025.1 Acidobacteriota bacterium
GTGTCGTAGCAGGAGAGCGCCGGCCCGTATTCCGCGCTCCACGTCACCCCTACCGACGATCCGCACGGGACATGCTGCGCCAGCCACGCTGACGCGCGCCGCCGGGGGTCGTCGTGGAAGACAAGGTTCTGCGCCAGCGCTCCAGCGAGAGCGGCACCAATCAGCGTCACCGGCACGGCAGTCCGCACCTTGATGGGAAGATCGGCGGCGTCGGCCACACTGCGAAGCGCAAACCCTCCGATGATCGCCATGACCGGCAGTGCGCCGATCAAGAAGCGGTCGTACACATAGAGAATGACGCAGAGAAAGCCGGCGTAGTAGGTCGCCAACGGAAGCAGGTGCACCAGATGCCGGCGCTCAACGGGGGAACGAACGAGGAGCACACACCCAGCCAGGAACGAGACCGTGAGAGGCACGCCGGCCGCCCACACGAGCGACCGCGCCGTCACGCCGAGGAGCTCGAACTGACCGCTCAGCGTCGCCGGAAACATCTGAAAGACGCCGACCTCGCTGCCGAGCAGAAACTCCAGATGAGCGACGAACCGCGACCTGTGCCACGGGAGACCGTGGCCGATCGCGAACGCCGCCGTCGTGCTCACGGCGACGACGAGGAGGCGCCGATCGCGAAGGGCCGCTGCCCAACTCTGTCGTGGGCGGCCCGGCACGACCGGTTGTCTCAACACCACCAGGCAGGCGAGCGGCGCCGCGAGGTAGAACGCGTACGCTTGATCCTTCGTCGCCAGACTGAACCCGACGGTGCCGCCGAACACGGCGAAGGCCATCGCCGTCTTGTCGCGCCAGACCCTCATCCATGCCCAGAGGGACGCCGTCATCCAGAACAGGTGCGGGATCTCGAGGTGCACCAGCGGCCCGAAGTGAACGACGAGCGGACTGAGCGCCAGGAGCACGATCGCGAAATAGCCAGCCCGCCGATCGAACATCTGGCGCGCCACGTCGAAGAGCAGCATCAGCGACATGGCCAACATCACCAGGCTCACGCCGCGCATCACCAGAAACATGGATGAGGTGACGATGATGTCGTCGAGCGGCAGACCGAACGCCGTGGCGGCCCATTCGAATGGGCGAAGCGCGAAAGAGACGAGATACAGATGCATGGGCGGCCATCGCAGATTCCAATCTTCGAACCCGGTGTGGCTGACCGCCAGGGTGCTCAGCGGATCGCGCTCGTCGGGAGACCAGGAATCGTGGGCGGGCAGGCCATAGCCGATATGGGCCGCACTCATCGCCAGGCCAACCGCCGTCACGATGAGAAACGTCCGATCCGAGAATGACGAGAAGAGCTGGCGCATCGCACCTCGCCATGCGATCGTGCGGAGCGCGACCATCAACACGGTACCCGATGCCACATACCAGATCGCAACCAGGCCGAGCGGCCACAGCTCGCGGAACCTGATGGCCGCGTAGCTGGCACGGTGCGGCACGATGGGCCCGGGGGCGCCGAGAGTGCCGCTGGCTCCGGCCTGTGCGAGCTGAAGCACGGCGTCCGCGACTCGTTTCCGATAACGCAGGCGAATCGAGTGGACCCCAGCCTCGAGCAACACATCGGCGGTGGCCGTATGGACGGCGGCCCGTTCGACGTTCTCGATCACGAGGGAATCGTCGATCGAGAGCCACGACGCGTCCCGCGATTTGAGCGCAAAACGCTGGACCCCTCGCGCGCGAACCAGCAGAAACCCGCTCCATTCGACGCTCCAGGCGTCGAGGGACGCGAGTGCGCGGTGGCGGTCGAAGACGCCGAGATCATCAGGAGATTCGACCGCCTGCACAATCGGCGATCCTGCCCAGTTCACGTTGTCGTAGTAGCGGCCAACGAGTCCCGTCGGCAGGGGCTCCGGTCGAATCGAGTCCGCCACGAACGTGGCTGACATGGCAAGCGCCACGGCCATGCACGCCACGATGAGCGGTGAGCGGGACAGAGAGAACATCGATGCGGGTGACGCGGCGCGGGCAATTGTACGTGAGGGCCCGCCCTACAGAGCGGGCTCGCCTCACGAGCCCTTATTGAGCTGTGCCGCGCACCGGGAACGCCTGTTCAATTGCCGCCATGAACGTCGTCGCCATCCGCTCGTAGCCGGCTTCGGTCGGGTGGAGGCCGTCGCCGCCGACCAGACTGCGGTTCGTGCCGAACGCGGCGTGAACGTCAGCGACGAAGACGTTCTGTCGACCGGCGACCATCTGGCGGATCGCCGCGTTCAATGACGGCACGAGCGCAGCGGCGTTCGTGCGGTGCTCGCCGTTCGGACGCTCCACTTCGTAGGTTTGGAACATCGTCGCGACCACCGCCGGCACGTTGTAGACCCGGGCGTAGTCGAGCATCGTGTCGAGCGCGCTCACCGTCTGCCCTACGCTGCGGCCGGAGTTAAGATCGTTGATCCCCTCGAGCACGAGCAACGCCTGCGGACGGATGGTGGCGAGCAGGCTCGCAATTCGCCGTGCCCCCTCGACTGCGCCTTCGCCCGGGACGCCACGATTGAGAACCGTGAAGGCGGGCGCTTGCGCCGGGTGATACGTTTTCAGTCCGAGCTCGAGCCGTGCGGGATAGGCCTGAGGGCTGCCGTCGTAGAGGAACACGCCGTCGAACGAGGAGAGGGTGCCGAACGTGATGCTGTCGCCAAAGGCGAGAAAACGCGTGGCACCCACCGCCGTCGTTGCGACACCCGGATTCGCGCGAGGCGGCACCGGCGGCGGCGTCTGCGAGATGATCCCCACGGTGGGTCCAGTGGTCGCGCGCGTCGGCGACGTGGGCGATTCGGTGCACGCCGTGGTCAGGCCGAGCGCAAGAAGCGTGGGTATACCGCCGTACAGAGCCCTCACGGGACTATTTTAGCGAATACCGGTCGCCGGAGGTCGCGAGGCAACTCCAAAATGTTTGCTTTCTCTCGCCGTCAGGGAGCACCGTCGATGGCTTGCACGGACCGAACTAAGATGCTTCCGTGACCGACGAGGTCAAAGGACGGATTCACGCATATCTCGATGAGCACGGGCTGACGCGCCGAGTGGCGAAGGTCCTGGCACTCACCGGAGACGCCTCGGATCGGCGCTACTTCCGGCTCCTGCTCGACCGCAATTCGTCGATCGTGTTGGCGCTCCATGCCGGTGCCATCGAGTTCGAGACGATGCCGTTCGTGGCGGTGGCGCGCCTCATGCGGCAAGTGCCGTTGCCGGTGCCGGCCATCCTGCATCATTCGAATCGTCACGGCATCATCGGCCTCGAAGACCTCGGCGACGTCACCCTGCAAGCGCACCTGGGCGCCGCGTCGGCCGCCGATCGCGCCGCTCACTACCGCGAGGCGGTCCGCTTTGTGGCGCGGTTGCAGCAGCGCGGCGCCGAGCTGGCATCAGATGCGTACCCGCCCTATCACATCGCCTTCGACGTCGAGAAGCTCACGTGGGAGCTCGAGTTTTTCGTCAAACATTTTCTCTTGGCCTATCGCCGCGCGACGCTGAGCGCCGCCGCGCGCCGCGCGCTCTCCGTCGAGTGGTCGGACATCGTCGAGGAACTGGCGGCCGAGCCACGGGTGCTCTGCCATCGCGACTACCACAGCCGCAACCTGATGCTGCACAACGGATCGCTCTGCATCATCGACTTCCAGGACGCACGCATGGGCCCGGACACCTACGACCTGGCCTCGCTGCTGCGCGACTCCTATGTCGACCTCGTGCCACAACAGGTTGACGAGCTCGTCGCCTTCTTTCTGGCGGTGGTCAAGGGACCCCGCGGGGCTTCGGCCGTCGAATCCTCGGAGTTCCGCCGTCGTTTGGACGTGATGGCGCTGCAGCGGAATCTCAAGGCACTCGGCACGTTCGGCTATCAAACGAGCGCCCGCGGCAATCCCGTATACCTCCAGTACATCCCCAGAACGATCAACTATGTGCGCGCCAATCTTGCAAAGTACGCCCGGTTCGGCCGCTTGCGGGAGTTGCTGGCCGATCAGATCGACGAGCTGCGGTGAGAAACGGTCGTCGGCTGATAGAATGACGATTTGCTCGTTCGCGAGGAACTTGCTTGAGCAGTGTGCGGTTCGGCCTTTCCACCCACCTCTATCACGCCGACCGGCTCGACCGCGAACACCTCGTCGAGATTGCGGCGCACGACTTCGAGGCGGTCGAGGTCTTTGCGACCCGTACGCACTTCGACTATCACGATCCCGAGGCGGTGACGGCGTTGGCCGAGTGGCTGGACGACACTCGGCTGATCTTGAGCTCGATGCACGCGCCCATCTGCGCCAGCCTGGTCGACGGCATCTGGGGTGAAACGTATTCCACGGCGATCGCTGATGATGGGCGGAGGCGGCGGGCACTCGCCGAAACGGAAGCGGCGCTGAACGTTGCGCGCACGATCCCCTATCCGTTCTTGGTCGTTCACCTCGGCGTGCCGGGAACGGACGCGCGAGGCGACAACAGCCGGGATGCCGCGCGGCGGAGCCTCGACGAGCTGCAGCGGATGGCCGAGGCGGTCAACGTGCGGGTGGCCCTCGAAGTGATCCCCAATCCACTCTCGGCGGCGACTGCCCTCGTCCGCCTGATCGAAGAGGAGCTGGACGCGCCGAATCTGGGCATCTGTCTCGATATCGGCCACGCCAGGTTGATGGGCGATCCGATCGACGCCATCGAGGCGTGCTCGGGGCACCTGGTCACGACGCACTTGCACGACAATCAGGGCCGCACCGATGACCATCTCGTACCATTCGAAGGCATCATCGATTGGGAGGCGGCGTTGCTGGCCCTGCAGAAGATTGGCTATGAAGGCGCCTGGATGTTCGAGGTCGCCAATACGGGATCCACGAGCTCCGTCCTCGAACGCACGAGCCGGGCGCGTCGCCGCTTCGAGGCGCTGCTGGCTCAGCGGCTGCCCGACGGTTGGAGCGCCGACGATGCGGACATCTAGCAGCGCCGCCAGCGACGATAAAGGGACGAAGACACGAAGAACACGAAGGACGCACGACGGAGGACCTCGAGTCTGTTCGTCGTGATACTGACCGGCCGAACTTGATTCCTCGAGAACGTCATCACGTCGCCCAACTTACAAGTGCCACACACCTACATCGAGCGAATCGGCAGTCACGTCGGGGAGCAGGTCACCATCAAGGGCTGGTTGCACAACCGGCGCTCGAGCGGAAAGATCCACTTCCTGGTGGTGCGTGATGGCACCGGCTTCATCCAGGTGGTGATGGGCAAGAGCGACGTCGGCGAGGAAGTCTTCCGTCGGGCGGACCATCTCGGTCAAGAGACGTCGCTCATCGTGACCGGCATCGTTCGTGCGGACGCGCGGGCACCCGGCGGCTACGAGCTTACCGCGAGCAACCTCGACGTCGTGGGTGTGGCACACGACTACCCGATCACACCGAAAGAGCACGGTGTTGACTATCTGATGGACCGGCGCCACCTGTGGATCCGCGCCGAGCGGCAGGCAGCCATTCTTCGCGTGCGTCATGAGGTCATCAACGCGGTTCGCGACTTCTTCAACGCGGACGGCTTCATTCTCGCCGACACGCCCATTTTCACCCCAGCGGCGTGTGAGGGAACGACGACCCTGTTCCCGGTGCCGTACTTCGAGGACACGACGGCGTACTTGACGCAGAGCGGCCAGCTCTACAACGAAGCCAACGCGATGGCGCTCGGCAAGGTGTACTGCTTCGGGCCGACGTTCCGCGCGGAAAAGAGCAAGACGCGCCGGCATCTCACCGAGTTCTGGATGGTCGAGCCGGAAATGGCCTACGCCGACCTCGGGGATGTGATTCTGTTGGCCGAGCGACTCGTGAGCGCTGTCGTGGCGCGCGTGCTCGATCGCCGGGCAACCGAGTTGAAGGTGCTCGAGCGTGACACGTCGAAGCTCGATCACGTGCACCCACCCTTTCCGCGGCTGCACTATGACGAGGCCGCCAAGATTCTGATTGAGAAAGGCCGGCCGTTCGAGGTGGGTGGCGATCTCGGCGGCACTGACGAGACGGTGCTGTCGGAGCAGTTCGATCGCCCGGTGTGCGTGACGCACTACCCCGCGGCCGTGAAGGCATTCTACATGAAGCCGGATCCCGAGCAGACCGATCGAGCCCTCTGTGTCGATGTCCTCGCACCTGAAGGCTACGGCGAGATCATCGGCGGCGGGCAACGCCTCGACGATTACGAGCTTCTCGTGCGGCGGATCAACGAGCACAATTTGCCGCCGGAAGCTTTCGAGTGGTATCTCGATCTGCGACGCTACGGCACCGTGCCGCATGGCGGCTTTGGCATGGGCATCGAGCGCGCGGTCGCGTGGATTTGCGGGCTCGAGCACGTGCGGGAGACGATTCCCTACCCGCGGATGCTGTACAGGCTGTATCCCTGAGGAGTGCAGAATGCAGAGTTCAGAGTGCAGAGTTGATTGATTGCCCACTGAACTCCGAACTCTGCCCTTACTCTGCACCCTGAACTCACTCTGAACTCTGCACTCATGAGAATTGGCCTCGTCTCCCTCGGTTGCCCAAAGAATCTCGTCGACGCCGAGGTGATGCTCGGTCTGGCCGAGCAGGCGGGGCATGAGATCACCTCAGAGGCAGACACGGCGGACGTGCTCGTCGTCAACACGTGTGCGTTCATCGACCGCGCCAAACAGGAGTCGATCGACACCATTCTCGAGATGGCCGAGCTCAAGAAGCAGGCCGCCGGGCGCCGACTGATCGTGACCGGATGCCTGGCGGAGCGCTATCGGGACGAGCTGCAGGCAGAGATTCCAGAGATCGATGCGGTGCTCGGCACCGGCGAGGTGCCACGGATTCTGGAGCTACTGTCGCCGACGGTCCACGGCCACCGGCCCACTGTTTCGCCTCTGACCTTCTACAGTCACGGCCCTCATTCGGTACTGCCTCACTCGCCGCGAAGCGGCGAGTCCCAGGAGGCGCCGAGCGCCGAGCCCCCCGCCCTTCGGCAGGCTCAGGGTGCCCCGAGCTCGTCGAGGGGCGAGCGTGACTCGTTCGCCGAAGCGCCGGACGATAACGTAGCAGCGCGAGGTCCACGCGACGGTGAAGCCGTCGCGCCTGTGTTTGGCCTCGACCTCCCCACCTACATCTACGGCGCCGACACGCCGCGCCGGCTGGCCACCCCTCCTCACTACGCTTACCTGAAGATCGCCGAGGGCTGTGACTACAAATGCGCCTTCTGCATCATTCCCAAGATGCGCGGCCACTATCGCAGTCGGCCGGCGGAGTCGATCGTGCAGGAGGCGACGAGGCTCGGCGCGGGCGGCGTCAAAGAAGTGCTGCTCATCTCGCAGGATACGACCTTCTACGGCATCGACCGGGGCGAGCGCGGCGCATTGGCGCCGTTGCTCCGCCAGCTCGACCGCATCGACACCCTGACGTGGATCCGATTGCTCTACCTCTACCCCACGACGATCACCGACGAGGTGATCGAGGCCGTCGCCGAGTGCTCGAAGGTCTGCAACTACATCGACCTGCCGCTGCAACATGCGTCGGATCCGGTGCTGCGCCGCATGAAGCGGCCCGGCACGCGCGCCAGTTACGAGCGGCTCCTCGCGCGCATCCGGGATCGCGTGCCAGGGGTCGCCCTGCGCACCACCTTCATCGTCGGCTTCCCCGGCGAGACCGAGGCCGACGTCGCGGCACTCCTGGCATTCGTCGAAGCGACGGCCTTCGAGCACGTGGGCGTCTTCACCTACTCGCATGAAGAAGGGACGACGGCGTTCGAGCTCGCCGATGACGTGCCGGCAGAGGTGAAAGAGGAGCGCCGGGGACAGGTGATGGCACTGCAGCAGTCGATCGTCGAGCGCCGGCATCGAGATCGCATCGGCACGCGCGCGCGGCTCCTCGTCGACGGCCCGGCTCCGGAACACGAGCTCGTCCTGCGCGGTCGCCTGGAAAGCCAGGCCCCTGACATCGATTCCGGGGTATTCCTGACAGAGGCCGAGGCAGGGACCGTCTATCCGGGCGCCTTGGTGGAGGTCGAAATCGTAGGGGCTGACGGGTACGATCTGGTGGCAAGACCCGTCTGAACGGCTGGCTGTTCAAGCAGACTGGGGCGATTCGGCCACCAACCCGTAGGCGCACCTGGCCGTCCCGAGCAAGCGTTTTCGCGTGTTACTCTATAAAGTCCGGTCAGACTGGGTAACACCAGAGTGGGCATCGGCCCACTCTTTTTCGTTTAGGGGGGCTGCTGAACCCGCTGGATCGCATTCGTGAGATTGCGGCGCGGACGGCCCAGGCGTTCGGTTTCGAGGTCTTCGCCCTCGAGCGCAAGCGCGAGCGTGGTGGTGATGTCCTGAGGGTGGTGTTGGACCGGCCGTGGCCGGGTGCGGATGCCGAGCGCGGCGTGACCCTGCATGACTGCGAACGCGTGAGCCACGAGCTCAGCACTGTACTCGATGTGGAAGATCTGCTCCCCGACCGCTACACCTTGGAGGTCTCATCGCCCGGGCTGGATCGGCCGCTTCGCCACGCCGACGATTACCGCCGCTTTGCGGGCCGACGTGCAAAGGTGGTGCTCACAGAGCCGCTGAACCGCCAGACGGCCTACGCCGGCCGCTTGCGCGGCATCGACGGTGAGGACGTGCTGTTCGAGTCGGAAGGCGGCAAGCCCGTGCGGTTGCCGCTCAGGCTCATCAGCCGCGCTCGGCTTGACGTGGAGTTTTGAGAAATGACGACCAATCCGCTCCAGCAAACGATTGAAGCGCTCGCCAAAGAGAAAGGGATCGAGCCGGAGACCGTCATTCAGGCGATGGAAGAGGCCGTCCTCACGGCGTCGCGGAAGTTCTACAAGACCGCCGAAGAGCTCAAGGCCAAGTTCAGCCCGGAGAGCGGACAGATCGAGCTCTTCGCGGTCAAGACGATCGTGGAGACCGTCACGAACCCGGATACGGAGATCTCCATCGAGCAGGCCAAGGAAATGTACGGAGCCGACGCGGAGGTCGAGGCCGGGTATCAGATCGAGTTCCCCAAGCGCACGGACGTCCTCGGCCGGATCGCCGCGCAGACCGCCAAGCAGGTGATCTTTCAGAAGGTGCGTGAGGCGGAACGAGAGAACATCTTTGCCGAGTACAACCAGCGCGTCGGCGAGGTGATGAACGGCCTCGTGAAGCGGTTCGAGCAGGGCGACATCATCGTCGAGGTGGGTCGTGTCGAAGCCGTTCTGCCACGCAAGGAACAGTCGCGCGCCGAGAGCTACACGCAGGGAGACCGATTGCGGGCCGTCATCAAGGGCGTCAACAAAGGCGTCAAGGGTCCACAGATCGTGCTGTCTCGCACGGACCCGGCCCTGCTCATCAAGCTCTTCGAGCAAGAAGTGCCGGAGATCTACGACGGCACCGTCGTCATTCGCGGCGCCGTGCGCGAAGCGGGCGACCGGGCCAAGGTGGCAGTGTTCTCGCGCGAGCGTGACGTCGATCCGGTCGGCGCCTGCGTCGGCATGAAGGGCACTCGCGTGCAGGCCATCATCCGCGAGCTGCGGGGAGAGAAGATCGACATCGTCGAATTCTCCGAAGACTCGGTGCTGTTTGTCAGCAACGCCCTCAGCCCCGCCAAAGCGCAGCGCGTCACCATCGTCGACGACCGCGACAAAGTGATGGAAGTCGTGGTCGAGGACAAACAACTTTCATTGGCGATTGGCAAGAAGGGGCAGAACGTGCGCCTGGCGGCCAAGCTCACGGGGTGGCGCATCGATATCAAGAGCGAGGAAGACAAGCGCAAGGAAGTCGAGGCGCAGTTCGGTGCCCTGGAAGTTGGCGACGCCGAGACCACAGCCGCCGTCGACTCGACCGAGAGCGTCGAAACGGCCACCGAGAACGTTCAGAGAGCGGAGGAGATTGTCGAGAGTCCGGCCGTCTCGGCTGAAGCCGAACCCCCGGCAGAGGAGCAAGCCGGCGAGCGATAGAAGATCGGCCCCCTGAAGGCGGCCGCCACGTACGCCGGGTCGCGCGCGATCGCGTATGTAGGGGCCGCCCTTCAGGGCGGCCCGAAAGAGCAAGGAGTACCGTTGTCAACTGTTCGGATTTACAAGGTCGCGGAGCTACTGGCCACGAGCAGCCAGGAAGTGCTGGCGCTGCTCAAGCAGAATCACGGCATCGAGCTGAAGAGCGCCTCGAGCACGCTCGAAGAGATCGTTGCACGCCAGTTCGTGGATCGGCTCGCACGCCAGCGTGGCATCGAGTTGCCCAAGGGCGACATCTTCTCCGAGGCGGCGGCGAAAGCAGTCAAGAAGAGTGGCGGCCCGACCTCGAAGAAAGCGGCACCCGAGCCGCCCAAACCGGCTGCGCCGAGTCTGCCCCCTCCGCGCTTGATCAAGACGATGCGGCCCCCCGTAGTGCCGGTGGCGGCATCTCCGGTCGAGGGTGCCGAGGCGGGCGAGGCGGAGATGGTCCTCCCCGAGCTCGAACCGGTTTTCGAGCAGCCCGGGATGAACGCCGCCGTCATTGACGAAACCGACACCGTGGTCCCTCCATCGACGCATGGCCCGCGGCCATCGAAGAGCCACCCGCCGCCGTCCAGGCGACCTCGGAGGAGACGATCTCGGCGGATTCTCAGCTCGAGCTCGAGGTGCCTACTGCGCCGCCAGCCGTCGCAGCCCGACCGGCGCCCAGTCCGGGGCGCTTCGTTCCGCCCAGTATTCGCCTTCGCATCGAGGAGCCTGGCAAGGCGCCGCCCTCGGCTCCGCCGTTGCAGCCCCGGCGGCCGATTCAGCCGCCTCAACCTCGGGGGGTACCGCCGCCCTCCAGACCGGCCGGGCCTCCATCGGTTGCCGCTCGCGGCCCGACCCCCGGTGGTCCTCGGCCGTCGTACTCGCCGAGCTCTCGTCCAGGCGCCGGCACCACGCCGGCCATGATGGGCGGACCGCGTCCGCTGCCGTCAGCGCCCGTTCGGCCAGCGATGCCTCCCGGCCGTCCGGGCATGCCCGCCCGGCCGGGCGCACCGATGCCGTCTCGACCCGGGATGCCCGGTCGACCGCCCTTTCAGCAGCGACCA
>JAIVJN010000440.1 GCA_020200025.1 Acidobacteriota bacterium
CTGCAACGCAGCGTATCGAATTGCGGCAAAAAGTACAAGTACTTGGATCGCATTAGGTTCTCGAACGAATTCTCGGATCTAACAAAGTAGTACTAGGACCACCGGCGGGCTCGTCGTACGCGGCGTGGCCGAGGAGTGCGGACCGGGTTCAACCAGCCACACTCTCACGCGCTCTGCGCAAGAGGATTCGCGGGCAGACCTCAAATTCCACCGGCGGCACAGCGCGCCGTCGCGGCGGCGTCCATGCCGCCAGCCGCGGATAACCACGTCAGCTCCGATCGTAGAACGCCGGCGGCTCGATCCCCAGCCCGCGCAGGTAGACATAGCCCTGGGCGCGATGATGGATCTCGTTGTCGATCACATAGAGGATCAGGTTGTGCAGCACGTCCGTGTACTGACCGAACGCCGTCAGCGTTTCCTGAAAGCGCGGAGCAGGGATTTGCGGCCACAAGACGTTGAGCTGCTCAGTGCTCTCGTCCCACAATCGGAGCAGCTCGTGCTTGGGCCGTGGCTCGCGGCTGGTCGCGGCGTTCCAGTCGCCGGCGACCGCGCCGCGCACCATCGGCACGGTCATCGTGATCATCTCCATGGCCAGCTCGCCGAAGGGCCGCATGCCGCCGAGCGAGAAGCTGAGAAGCTTGTCATCGGGGAAGGCATCGAGGACGCGCCGCGTCAGCCGGCGATGGCCCTGCCAGTGTGCGAGCAGGGCGTCAGGTGTGATGAACGGTGTTGAATGTGTCGACACGGGACCTCCCGGTCAAATGCGTCTCAGACAGGCGGCCGCGAAGTGTTGCACAATCGCCGACTAGCCCGTCGGCCGGACCGATCACGAGCCGGCCTTGTGCTCACAGTTGAACATCCATTGCACGCCGAACGCGTCGGTGAGCGTGCCGAACTTCGCCCCCCAGAACGTGTCCTGGAGTGGCATCGTGACTTTGCCCCCGGCACCAAGAGCCTCGAACCTTTGCGTCATGTCCGCGACATTGTCGAAATCGAGGCACACGTGCGCATTTCCCTCCGCTGCAGCGGGGCTGTCTGGCATCGTGTCACTCAACATGACCAGACCTCCGCCGAGGCGCAGCACGGCGTGCATCACGCGGCCCTTGTGCTCGGATGGCGCGTCCATTCCCGGCACGTCGCCGAAGCGTGCCACGTTCTCGGTTTCGGCGCCGAGCGCCCTCTCATAGAGCGCGATGGCCTTCTCGGCAGTTCCATTGAAAAACAAGTACGGATTGAGCTTCTTGATCGACATGACCTCTCCTGCAGCGGGTTGGCAACGTGACATTGACTGGGGGCCACGTCGCCTGTTGATTGATAGACTGCTTGAACAGCGCGGATCATCGGTCTGCTCGGACAACGCCAATCGCGACGATAACATCTTCCGGGTAGCCAACAATCGGCGAACGGCCACCTGCCGGTATTCGGAATCGAATATCACCTACAGATGGCGATGGTCAGATAACACCGCGTGCGCGTGGTCGTTCGGTAGGCGCCGCCATGCCGGCGCATGGGCTGTCGCGTCATCTCGAGCACGGGCCTCCCGCCAGCTTGAGCCAACGGTAACGACCACGCAAGAGGAGACTCTCATGGAGACACAAGCACAGAAAGAACATCAGTGGCTGGCGCAACTGGTCGGAGACTGGACCTACGAGTCCGAAGGCGACATGTTGGATGGCAAGCCTCCTGTCAAGCAGACGGGCAAAGAGCGCGTGCGCTCCCTTGACGGTCTCTGGGTGGTGTGCGAGTCGTCGGGTGACTCGCCGGACGCCGGGCCCTCCGCGATGGTCATGACGCTCGGCTACGATTCGGCGAGGAAGCGCTACGTGGGCACGTTCATCGCCTCGATGATGACGCATCTGTGGGTCTATGACGGTCAACTGGATGCAGCCGAGAAAGTGCTGACGCTCGATGCCGAAGGCCCGAGCGTCACGACCGAAGGCAAGACTGCGAAGTACAAGGACAGGATTGAGGTCAAGGGTCCTGACCATCGGGTGATGACCTCTGCATTCCTCGGCGACGATGGTGAGTGGCATCAGTTCATGACGGCGAACTATCGGCGAGCGACGTAACGAAGCCGGCGCCGGCGATCATGACGTAGACAACTTCGCCGCCAGCACGTCGACCTGCTCGGGACGGGGCGGTGTGTCGAGGCCGCGTCAAGTGGATCGAAAGCGGAACGCCTGCTGGAGATCGGCGATGAGGTCGTCGGCGTCCTCGAGGCCGACGTGGAAGCGGACCAGACGATCGCCGAACCGGCAGGCATTCGGCGCCTCTGTGGTATCGGGCATCACCACCAGGCTCGAGACGCCGCCCCAACTGTATCCCATGCGGAAGAGTGCGAGTCGGTCCATCGCGTCGTGAATCTCGCGCCGCGAAGTGGGCTCGCGGAACACCACAGAGAACAGTCCGGACGAATCCGCCTGAATACTTGGCTTACCGTGATTCACTATCGAACCTGACTTTGCTAAACACTGCCGACATTATTCTGGTAGTTGGATTATTGCTCGCACTCGTAATCGACTTCGTCGAGTCCGCTTCCGCGGGTAACACAGTCTGCAAGAGGAACGCGCTCAGACACCGAGATCACGGCGTGATTTAACGGATGAGCTAGCTGGATGTCAGGGGCGGAATGCGCAACTGACTTAGCCACCGCGGCGTGAGACCCACAGCGCCCTGGATTCGAAACGGTGACGCCGCCGCCGGACAAACCGGCCCCGGACGTCACGGCGGACGGGGCGCGCCCGCCCGATCATCCATCCCGCCACCCTCACCCTGACGTGCCGGCCGGTGCGACGTTCCAGAAGTGGGCCGCCGATCAAACGTGAGTTTCGACGGACGCACATAGAACTGCATCATTGATCGCGCGACACAGGTGTGGTGGCGAGGTGCTCAGCGCCGAGCAGACATCGCGTCACGAATGTGTCATTCGCCGGCGGTTGCGCGGGGCCGCTTCCCGGAAGTGAAAACGCTCGATCGCTTTGACTTCGCGGTCACCGACGGCGTCAGCGCCGCGCTGATTCAGTCGCTCGCGCGCGGTGAATGGGTAATCACCGACCACTCTGAGCGCCGCGCGACCATCGTCGCGACGAATCTCGCATTGCGGAGTGGGTCACGGTGTTTGCCGGCGGCGAGACACTCACCACGGCGCTGCTCGATCGCCTTACCCATCACGCGACGATGATCACTACTAAGGGGACAGTCCGGTTGATCGCCTCGCTCAGGGCGCAACTTAGGCGAGCGCCGGCGGAAGACGAGACACTTTGCGAGTTGTGGCGACCTATGAGCAGTCACGCCAGGCAGTCGTTTGTTCGGGTGAACTAACCAGCCAAGGGCCGCGCCCTTGATATCCCGTTCGCCCCGAGCCCTTGGCTGGTTCTCGTTGTCTCCTCGGCGCGCTCCGCGCGCCTGGACCGCTCTGCGGATCCACCACGGGTACAAAATTCTCGTTAGAGGCCGCATAGCGGTCCAACGGACGCAACCGTGTCGAGGCCGCCTCAGGGTACGTAATTTACGTCGTAGCGGATTTCGGCAAGAAAACTGAACGTATCGCCCGACGTCAGCATCTTGCTGGGCATCGAGAGCGGCTGGGAAATGACCTCCTCCTTGCCTTCGCCCACCGG
The DNA here is from genome assembly GCA_020200025.1 of Acidobacteriota bacterium. Classification (GTDB taxonomy): domain Bacteria; phylum Acidobacteriota; class Vicinamibacteria; order Vicinamibacterales; family UBA2999; genus JAIVJN01. Next base: position 3,621 of record JAIVJN010000440.1, read on the forward strand.
GAACGTAAGCGGTTGGCCCCCGCTGCCCAACGTCAGAGTCGTGCTCGCCAGGTCATCGTCGTCGAGCCAGGGAAAGCCCGAATCGTCCTCGGCCCCGTCCACTCGAACGAGCACCCCATGGTTAGCCGCGGTGATGTTCTCCGGACCGATATCGACATTCATCGAAGGCGGCACGCTCAGCGGCTTGCCGCTTTCGAAACTTGACGAAAACTGCCGCGTCTGCGAGGTGCCGGCCTGGGAGACGACGAGCTTGAACTCCCCCTCGCCGCCGGACAGATCGTCGCTATCATCGAACACGTGGAGCTTGGTGACGCGAACGCTGACCCGACGCCGTTTCAGTGTTAACGACTCCGGGGCGGTGGTCGGTGCGACGCCAGTGGTGTTCCAGATAAAGTCCCACGCGCCGGCGGCGGTCCAGGCCAGGATGTTGAAAAAAACTGTGTTGCCGGGCAGCAGGGTATCCATCAAGGTCACCTTTTGCAGAAGTCTTGCGCCGTCCGACACCTCGCGAGCAACCACGTCCGTGGGCGCGAACGACGCAGGGTTTCCCGCCGTGATGACGCTCGGCGGGTTCACGCCCATCTGCGCGCGGACCATGGTGGCCACAGCCGTCGCGAACGCCATCGACACGAAGGTGCCGCCAGCCGTGATATCGATCTGCGGTACGTTCGCGCAGCGGGTCAGGACGTTCGCCCGCAAAGCACGGGCGAGGCAGGGAAAATCCAGTTTGGCCAGCACGTTCCCCGTTCCCGACGCATTTCCCTGGCCGTCAAAAAACAGGCGACACTGGTAAAGGCCGCCCAAGGGGGGCACCGGTCGGCTGAGCGGCGTGAGGCTGGTGAACTTGGCGACAAACGTAAACGGCGGCGGTGCGGGCGGTGGCGACGCAGCCGACCAGGGGATGACCCGCTCCCAGATCTCGAGGGTCGGCGACCCGAACCCAGGTGTGCTGTTATCGACGGTGAATGCCGCCGTTCCACCGCTCGGCGACGCAAACCACGCCAACTCCAAAGGATCGCTCGGGATTAGCCGTGCCATGCTCTCTCCTATTCTAAAAGGCGCGATTTCGGCTTGATCATTGCGTCGGTCCCGGTAGCTTCTCTTAGGAGCACGCACACAGACAATCGACCCGATGAAGGCTGTTTTCGCTCCGCTTCGTCGCCTCTATGGTTGACGGAATCCATTATCTGCCTGGGAGGCAGGGATGCGAACCCCGATACCGCGGTCCAGAGTGGCACCAGTTCATGACTGGCAACGCTGAACATCAAGAACCTGCCAGACGGACTCTATCGGAAGCTGCAGGCCCGGGCCAAACGCCAACGCCGCTCCGTCGCCCAAGAGGTCACGCAGATCCTGAGCGAAGCGCTCGAGTCGAGAACGCCGCTCTCGATCCTCGAGCTCAGGGGTCTCGGCAAGGAGTACTGGCAAGGTGTCAACGCCGCGGAGTATGTCGAACGCGAGCGGACCGGGTGGGATTGATCCCCGACCTTGGCCCTGGCCCGGTTGGAGTCGACACCGCGGTCTTCATCTACTTCATGGAAGAGGACCCGCAATTTCTGCCGCTCGTTCTTCCGCTTTTTTCAGGAGCGGACGAGGGCAAGAGGGAGTTGGTGACGTCGGCGCTAACGCTGCTCGAAGTCCTCGTGGTGCCGTATCGCGCAGGGAACCGTCAGCTGGCAGAGCGCTACGAACAGTTGCTGACGAGGAGCCGCGGCATTCGCATGGTCGAGCTCACGCGCGATCAACGTCGGTTCCAGGCCTGCGCGTGATTCACCTCTCCTCCTATGTGGATGCGCGGTGAGCAGGTCAACACTGTCGAGGCCCTGCCCTACCGCGCCTTGGCGTGCAGTGAGAACGCTGCGCCCTGGGGATCCATCGCGTTCACGATCCAGTCGCCGCCCGGAACCTCCATCGGCCCGTTGAGGATCTTGCCGCCGTTGGCCTTGACGCGCTCAGTGGCCGCATTGATGTCGTCCACCCGGAAGTAAATCGCCCAGTTCGGCGGCACCTGCGCCATCTCCGGTGGCTTGTTCATCATCCCGCCAATCATGCCGTGCGGGCGATTGAACATCTGGTACTTGCCCATCGGGCCCATGTCCATCGCTTCAGTCGGCTGCCACCCGAAGACCTCGGTGTAGAACCGCATCGCCGCCGGCGCGTCGGTGGTCATCAGCTCATGCCAGGAACCCTCACCCACTTCGGGCGCGCCCTCGGGTCGTTGCTCACCCGAGCTCGGCTGAATGATGTAGAACGCCGCACCTTGCGGATCTCTCATCATCTGCATGCGCCCGATCGTGGGCACCTCGATCAGCGGCGAGAGCTCGCCGCCCCCGAGTCGCTTGATGTGGATGACCGCATCCTCGAGGTTCGGAACGCTCACATACATCGCCCAGAAGGGCGGCATGTTCATGCCTTCCGGCCTCTTCATCAGGCCAGCGGTTTGAGCTTCATTGCTCCGTTTGAAGATGGTGTAGGGGGTTGGCGCGCCCTCGAAAGGCGCTGAAGTCCAACCGACCACGTTCTTGTAAAACGCTTCGGCGGCCTTCATGTCCGTCGTCATCAATTCGTACCACACTGGACGCCCAAGTATGGGTGAAGCTGTAGCCGTCATCTGAAGCTCCTAGGAGGCGAACACTGGAAGCGGAACCACACCTACGCGGGAATGGCAAAGACCCAAGTGCATAGTCTGTCACGGGTGGTCGGTCACGGGCATCACGATCGTGCAAGACTTCGCGGGACGAATGGTGTGGCGAATCGTCGATGCTCGCGGCCCGAATCGATGGGAAGACGCCCGGACGATGCACTGCACGCCTGGGGCTGGGCATGGCCGTTACTCGAGAGTTGGCCGCCCAGGGGGAACGAGCACGGCCCGCATCCGGGTCCAACCCCCGCCGGCCGCGGGGACCAAAAAGACGAAACGCGGGGGCGCCGGACTTGCCGGCGCCCCCGCGCAGGTATGAACGAGACGGTAGGAATCGAGGGTCTTACGCGAGGAGCTTGATCACGACGCGGCGATTCTGCGCGCGGCCGTCACGGGTGCGATTCGGCGCGGCGGGCTTGTCCTCGCCGTAGCTGATCACGTTGATCTTGTGCAGCGGCACCTGGTGCTGCTCGTAGAGATACCGCTTGACCACTTCGGCGCGCTGGAGGCCGAGCGCCTCGTTGTACTTCTTGTCACCAACGTTGTCGGTGTGCCCTTCGATCTCGACCCAGACGGCCGCCTTCTGGTCCTTCAACTGACCGACGACGGTGTCAATGGCCGACTTGGCCTCGTCCGGCAAATCGACGGCGCCAAACTTGAAGTTGCCCGAGTCCTCGCTCAGCACGACCTCGAACAGGATCTTGCGCGCAGCGGCTTCGATACCGTCGGCGCGGGTGTTGACGGCGGCCGCTTGCTGACCGGCCTGCTGCGCTTGCTGGCCAGCCTGCGAGGCCGACTGCTGCGCCTGCGACGCGGCCTGCTGGGCGCGCGTGTCGACATCCTTGATCTGGGTCTCGTTCTGGCGGACGCGCTCCTGCGTCTCCTCCAGCGATGTACCCAGGGTGGTCACCTTGACGTTGACCTGACCAACTTCGGTTCGCACGAACTTCTTCGTCGCGCACGCGGGCGCCACGGCCAACGTCAGCGCGAGCACGCCCATGACGGGAACAGGGTTACGCATGATTCCTCCTACCATCCAGTGGTTGAGCGCGAGCCTCCGGCCATATAGCCGCTGCGCGCCCGAACGGTGTAGTCCTTCTGCCTGGTCCGAATCTCGAGCGGGCGCCACCCGGAGCCAGTCGCCGGCTCGAACGCAATGAGATACTGATTGCGAAGCTCGTCGAGGACTTGCCGAGACACCCGGCTGGACTCGGACGGTGTCGTCGCATAGAAGCACGCCCCGCCAGTCCAGTTGGCCAGATCTTCCACGCTGCCCGTAGCGACCGTCGAGCGGTCGTCACGATTGGTCGATGACCGATCGTCGATTGGCATCACGGTGGCGATGATGTAGACCCCAGGCGCTCCGACACGCGCTGGGCGGCGGCCGCGATGGCGTCGTGCAGTGAAGTGGCCCCGAACGGATCGACCTCCCCCAGCGCACCTTGCAAGGCACGCGTATCGACCGTGAACGGGGCCACTTCGTGCAGCCGGCTGTCAAACGCGAACAGCGCGGCTTCGTCGCGACCCGGCTCCAACCAGGAGAGCACGTGGTGGGCCGCAAATTTGGCAGCCGTCGTCCGATCGCCGACGTCCATACTGCCGCTGATATCGAACAGAATCGCCAAGCTGACCGGGACGCTCTCCGTGTGAAAGCCCGAGATGGCCCGTGGCTGGCCGCCATCGAGCACCTGGAAATCTCCCACCGTCAGCCCCGGCACCAGTCGCCCTTTCCGGTCACGAACGGTCGCACCCACGCTGACGACATCGATGCCGGCACGGAACGTCGGCTGATCTTGGGCGCCGGCAGGGCCTTGCGCCGCGGTCGGCGCCGTAGTCACTGCCACGCCGACGGCCATGCCCAATGCGAGCAACCACCGTCGCATGGGTGGCTGACAACCAAGAGTCTTGCCACATAGGTAAATCGCGCATTTCCAATGCCTTGTCAACAAACCAGCGTTACGGGCGGCACGAAAAAAGAGCGTATTCATGTAAGAACTACATCGCGGGCGGGTTCGATGTGCGCACGGCATATGCACCTCATCTTTTCGGGCGACCCCGGTCCAGGTGGTAGCCGTACCCACGCTCTCTGCGGCGACTCCTGTCGCCTCGAGTGTGTTCGCGGTCACCACTTTTGACCTCGCAGGCGGACTCTCGGGCCCCCGCTTTCCCGTGTACCCGGCCGAGCCGACCGAAGCTAAGATCCCCCGCATGCCTACCGGCATCCCAACCACGATCCGTACCGCCCGACGCGTGGATCGCTTTACCTACGCCATCAGGAACATCGTCGCGGAGGCGCGCAAGGTGGAGGCGACAGGGCGCACGGTGCACTACTTGAACATCGGTGATCCCATCCAGTTCGGCTTCCACACGCCGCCTCACCTGATCGAGGCGGTTGAGGGCATCGAGCTGACGCTCACCGCCCTCGTCGACGAAGGCGAGCAGGTACTCGTGCCCTCGCCGACCTATCCTCTCTACACCGCCGTGCTCGCGAAGATTGGTGCCGAGCCTACGTATTACCGAACCGACCCACGGCAAAACTGGTGGCCTGACCTCGACGATCTTCGCGCGCGCATCACGCCACTCACCCGAGCTCTGGTCGTCATCGATCCGAACAACCCCACCGGTGCGATCTATCCGGACTCGCTGCGACGCGAGCTCATCGCCATCGCCGAATCGCACGGCCTCGTCATCCTCGCCGATGAGGTCTACGGCGATCTTGCCTATGACGGTCCCATCGCGCCGATCGCGGCTCTCGATCGCGACGCCGCAATTATTTCGTATTCGAGCTTGTCCAAGGCGTATCTCGCGCCCGGGTGGCGCGCAGGATGGCTGGCCGTTGGCGAGACGCCGCGGCTCGATGCGACGCTCGCCGCAATCAAGAAGCTGGCCGACGGGCGACTGTGCAGCCCTGGTCCGATGCAGTACGCGGTCATCGCGGCGCTCACGGGCGATCGTTCGCATCAGACGGTGTTTCGTGCCGCGCTGCGGGAGCGAGCGACACTCACCGCCGCGCGCCTCAACGCGATCGACGGGATGACATGCGTGCCGCCCATGGGCGCGTTCTACGCGATGCCTCAAGTATCGCTGCCACCGGGCCGAACCGACGAGGAATACGTGCTCGGCTTGCTTCGCACGGCCGGCATCCTCTGCGTGTACGGGTCCGGCTTCGGCGCTGCGCCCGCAGACGGCACGTTTCGCATCGTCTTCCTCGCATCTCCTCGCGAGCTGTCCGCGATCTACGACGACATCGAGATCTTCACCCGCGAGTTTCTGCGTCAGTAGCCCGGTCGCGCGTTGATCTGGACCGCCGCTCTGTCTCGCTCGCGCCTGCTGACGATCCACCGCTCACCCGTCGGCATTGCGAGCCTCTATCTGCTCCTCGCCTGCGCGATGTTGTGGCCGCTCCCCGTCGGCCTGACCCGCGATGTGCCTGCCGATCTCGGCGATCCGCTCCTCAACATGTGGATCCTCGACTGGATGACCGCGGGGATCGGCCATGTGGTTACCGGCTCGATGCGTGTGGCGGATGTGTGGAACGCCAACATTTTCCACCCTGAGCCGCTGGCGCTCGCGTTCTCGGAGCATCTCTTCGCGCAAACGCTGCAGATGCTGCCGGTCTATGTGCTGAGCGGCAATCTGATTCTGAGCTACAACCTGCTCTTCCTCTCGACGTACGTGCTGGCGGGGACGGCGATGTACCTCCTCGCCTACGACC
>JAIVJN010000212.1 GCA_020200025.1 Acidobacteriota bacterium
TCCTTGGGTACCGCAATTGCCAGAGGGCGATCTACCTGGAACTTTCGCGGCCCTCCACGATCGCCCGATCCTGCTGCTCTTTGACGACTCCGATCCCGAATTTCAGAGGCACCGGCCAAGTCACTCTTGGCCGGCAACCTCCACTCCGCGACCGGTATGCATGCATTCGTGAAGACCGGTCATGGCGTCTTCAGCGAACAAGCCCGCGAGGAATATCAAGAGGCGATTGCGAGTTTTTGGGCCCGCACACTGGCCACCGAAAGCCGCCAGTGATCAATCGCAACGGGCGCGCTGACGGTTAAGAGTCAACGACATCGCTGGAGGTGGACGACGTCATGCCGTTTTATCTGACACGGTTCAGCTACACGCCCGAAACATGGGCCCGGCTCATCGAGAAGCCCGAGGATCGGCGGGTTGCCGCGCAGCAATACATCGAGTCGGTCGGCGGCACGATGCACGGCTTCTGGTATGCGTTCGGAGACCACGACGCCTACAACCTTTGGGAGGCGCCTGACAACGTGTCGATGGCAGCCGTCGCGGTGGCGATCAGCGCGGGCGGAGCGCTCAGCTCGCTTCAGACAACCGCGCTGCTCACCGTCGAGGAGACGCTGGCGGCGCTCGAGAAGGCGCGGTCGGTCAAGTACAAGCCGCCCGGCAGCTAACCGTCCCTGTGAACGCGACGACCGCGGCTGCGCGTCGGACGGGCGGTGTGTTCTATACTCGCGCCTCCGGGGCTGTGATGAATTCACTCGCGCTGTAATGGCGGACACGTCGGACCCGTGCGTAGCGGGCTCACAATTCGGTCGCCTTACGATCGAGAGCGAGCTTGGCACCGGCGGCATGGGGCGCGTCTATCGCGCGCACGACCCAACGCTCAATCGGCCGGTGGCGATCAAGGTCTTGCGTGATGGCGGTGCCGCCGCACACGATCGACTCCTGGCCGAGGCACGGTCCGCGTCGGGGTTGAGCAATTCAAAATCTGCACCTTCTACGAGATCGACGACGTCGGCGGCGTGCCGTTCATCGCGATGGAGCTCGTGACCGGCCAGCCAAGCTCCGCGAGTCGAAGACGCGATACGTTTTCTTCGGACGCGCTTGCTCTCGTCTACACGGGGTTGGCCGAGCGCGATGAGGCATTCGCATGGCTCCGCCGCGCGCATGACGAACGCGCCTGGGGCATGGCGTTCGTCAACGTCGAAGCCGATTTCGATTCGCTGCGAGCGGACCCGCGATTCGCAGTCGTCATCGCCAAATGAGGAACAGGTAGTCTCCGGGTCCGCACGATGAAACCCAAGCCACAGATTCCAGCGGAGATCGAAGAGTACCGCGATGAACGCTGGCGCCGCGAAGCGACGCGGCAGGTCGAGAGCGCCCTCGACGCGGAACGCTTCATCGAGCAGGTCGGCTTCGCTGCCTGCCTGACGGATTGCCGGCGACCAGGGCCGTCGCTCTACGTCGCGGTCTGTGGGCGCCGCGACGCGATGATGCCGCGCAACGTACAGAAAGACCCCGAGGCCTCGCTCACGTGGGTGTTGAAGGATCAGATCGTGGGGCGCGGCAAGGTCTACTATGCCAAGCTCGCCCGCGGCATCACCATGTTCCTCGCGCCGCGGATGATCCCCTATTTTCATGCCATCTGGGGGGTGCGCCGAGCGGAGGAGCAACGGCGATTGAGCAGGAACGCACGAGCGATCTTGCACGTACTCCGCAAGGAATGGGAGATGAGCACGTCGGACCTGCGGGATGAATCCGGCGTGACAGACCGCAACGCGTTCGCGAGAGGCGTGGATGAACTTCAGGCCGCCATGATCGTGGTGCCGAGCCAGGTCTTCTATCAACCGAAGTTCACCTACATCTGGACGCTTGGCGTCGGACGGTTTCCCGAAGCGCTGGGCCGGCGCGTGAGTCGAGAAACCGCGCTCCGCGAAATCGCCCGCTGCTTTCTGGCCGGCGCGGGCATGACGATTCCTGGCGAGATGGCCCGCGTGACGGGCCTGCCGCGGCCGGACGCCGGACGAGGCAACCGTGCGCTGGTGGCCGAAGGCTACGCCACCATGTCCGCGTCCGGCGTGTATCACCTGGCCGCAAGCCGGACGGTGCCGGAGGCAGGATTCAAGACGAACGGCGGACCGACCACAGCACAGTGACCCGGGCACGAGCTATCGGTTCCGACTGAGAATCGCATCACGTTCTGTTGCTCGGATGGCAGCAAGTCCGCGAAGAAGTACACGCCAATGCTCCACACTTTCACGCGCGAATCCGCACGCGACGCCGTGCTCAGTGCATCCCACACCCTTTCGAGGCGATGATCACACCCACCTGGTCCCTGCGGCGCCTGCATGCGCTCGATGACGCGCTGATCGACGAGCTTGCCGGCGTGTTGATCGACTGCGTCGAAGGCGGTGCGTCGGTGAGCTTCATGCACCCGCTGTCGCGCGACCGCGCGGTGGCGTTCTGGCGCCGCGTGGCGCAAGGCGTGGCCGCGGGCGAACGCGCACTGCTCGTCGCCGAAGATGCGCAAGGCCTGTGCGGCACGGTGCAGTTGGTACTCGACCAGCCCGAGAACCAACCGCACCGCGCCGATCTGTCGAAGATGCTGGTGCACCGCCGCGCCCGCCGCCAAGGGCTGGGGGCGGCGCTGATGCGAGCTGCTGAAGCGACGGCGCGCGAATGCGGCAAGACCCTGCTGGTGCTCGATGCCGTCACCGGCGGCGATGCCGCACGGCTCTACGAGCGCCTCGGCTGGAAGCGTGTGGGTGTGATCCCCGGCTATGCCTTGCTGCCCAAGGGCGGTCTTTGCGCCACGACGGTGTACTACCGCAACCTCGCCGGTTAGTTCGAGCAGGGCTTCGACGGCGTGCGCCAACCG
>JAIVJN010000213.1 GCA_020200025.1 Acidobacteriota bacterium
CCGTTGAACACACGCCCGATGGCGATGCGGCCGAGATAGTCGCTCGAGTCGAGGTTGGCCACGAGCATCTGCAGGGGGGCATCCGGATTGCCCTTCGGTGGCGGGACGTGGTCGATGATGGCGTCGAAGAGCGGGCGCAGGCTCTCACCCGGCTCCGCCAACGACCGGCTCGCCGTGCCCGCCCGGCCACTCGTGTAGAGCACCGGAAACTCGATTTGCCCCTCGTTGGCGTCGAGATCGATGAAGAGATCGTAGACCTCGTTCAGCACGTCCGCGGCGCGGGCATCGGCACGGTCGATCTTGTTGATGACGACCACGGGGGGCAGACCGCGCTCGAAGGCCTTGCGCAGCACGAAACGGGTCTGCGGCAGCGGCCCCTCCGCCGCGTCGACGAGCAGCACCACTCCATCGACCATCGACAGCACGCGCTCGACCTCGCCGCCGAAATCGGCGTGTCCCGGCGTGTCGACGATATTGATCAGGGTGTCGCCGTAGTGCACCGCGGTGTTCTTGGCGAGGATGGTGATGCCACGCTCGCGCTCGAGCTCGTTACTGTCCATGGCCCGGTCGGCCACGCGCTCGTTCGCGCGAAAGATGCCAGCCTGGCGGAACATGGCGTCGACGAGCGTGGTCTTGCCGTGGTCGACGTGGGCGATGATGGCGACGTTGCGACGGAGAAGGTTGGCGACCTGATCGGATTTCTGGACCGCGGACATCTCACCAGTGTAGCAAGGAAGGAAGAACGGCAGCCGCAGCCGGTAGAGGCAGAAGGATTCGAGCACTCAGTCCGGCGGTTTCACTCCCCCCGACTTTTCACGTGGCGTTCAGTCACCATTCGACGATCGAAATTGCAGCACCTGCCCCGACGGCCTGACGCGTGGTGGCTCGTCGGGCGCGCCGCTCACTCGATTTCTGCCATCGCGCTTGGCGGCGACGAGCGCCGCGTCGGCGAGAGTCACGAGATCGTCGGGAGACGCGTGCGGCGAGGCCCGCAGCGTGGCCACGCCCACGCTGACGGTCACCGATCCAGAAAAGGGAGAACGCGGATGGGGAACGGCCAGCGCCTCGACTTTGGCGCGCAAGCGCTCGCCGATGACCAGCCCGCCGGGCACGTCGGTATCGCCCAGCACGGCCACGAACTCATCGCCGCCGTAGCGGGCCACGAGATCGCCGGGGCGGCCCACACCGCTCGAGAGCGCGCCGGCCACGCGACGCAGACACTCGTCGCCGGCCTGATGTCCGAAAGCGTCGTTGAACCCCTTGACGTCGTCGATATCGACGATCAGGACGGACATCGGCGCCTGATCGCGCAGCACGCGCCGCCATTCGCTCTCGAGAAAGTCGCGGAACCGCCGATGGTTGGCAATGCCCGTGAGCGGGTCGATCGTCGCCATGCGGCGCAGCGTCTTGTTCGCCTCGTCGAGCTGTTTGGCCCGCTCGTCGAGCTGGACCTGGAGCTCGGCGCAACGGCTTTCCACCTCGCGCAACCGCTGCTCGAGCTTCGCCGTCCCGCCGAGCCATTGTCGGATGTGTAAACGCACCTAGTGTCCACGCGCGCCGCAGGCGGCGCATTGAGCTTATCGGCAGGCACCGGTATCCGCTTGAATGCGGTAGATGCCCAGCAGGCGGCGGGTCCGCCGAAGCGGCCCGACGGGCCGCGAAGGTGGACAGGGAGCTATGAGCTCCCCCGACGCTGGGGCGCAACCAGCGCTTTCGGCAGCCGCATCGCCTCGGCGTCGGCCAATGCCTCGTTGAGGCTATCGAGTGGATAGGTCTTGGCCCCGATGGCGTGCCAGGGAATCCGATCCGCAAAGCGCTCGAGCAGAACAAGCGCACGCAGGAAATGTCCGGCTTGGCTTCCCCAACAGCCGCGGATCTCGAGCTGCTTGCGATTGATCTGGTCGTGCGCGTTCACCTGGCTCGGCCCCGCGTCGGTGTAGTGGCCGGCGATGACATAGCGTCCACCGTCGCGCATGAGCGAGAGGCCTTCTTCGACCGCCCGCGGTGACCCGGAGGCCTCGATGCCGACGTCGAAGCCGCGGCCGCGGGTCACCCGCCCCGCCTCTCGCCGGCGTGCCTCGATCGACGTGCCGCGGAGGTCGAGGGCGAGATCGGCTCCCATCCGCTTGGCCAGTTCCAGTCGATTGTCCGGTGCCCCGATGGCAACGATGGTCGACGCGCCCGAGAGGCGCGCCAGCGCGATGATACTGAGGCCGACGGCGCCCGTCCCTTGCACCAGCACCGTGTCGGCGAGCGCGATCGACGCGCGGTCGATGGCATGCACGGCCGTAATCAGCCCGCATCCTGCCCCGATATAGTCTTCCGCCGACACCTCGTCAGCCGGGTGCGCGGAGACGACGCCGGGCTCGAGATAAATCGCCTCGCTCCAGCCGCCGAAGAGCCCGTCGCTGGCCGAATCGGTGATGCCGTATACCTTGCGGGCCACACACTTGGTCGGTGTGCCGGTGACGGCGCAGGCATAACAGCGCCCGCAGGTGCGATGGACGTCGTAGAACACCACGCGATCGCCCTCGCGAAACCGGTGTCCATCGCCACCCCGCACCTCACCGCGCATCTTGTCGACAAAGCCGACCGAGACGTGACCCGGAATGATGGGATACGGCACACCAGAGAGGCGCCCGTGCCACAAATGCACGTCCGTGCCACACACTTCCGAATAGAGCGTGCGCATCAGCATGCCGCCCGGCGCGATCTCGGGTTCGGGAAAGTCTCTCAGCTCGATGGGGCGGTCCGGCCCGGGCATCACGGCGGCGGTGATGGAGGACATGGGGCGGGTACAGAGTTCAGAGTGCTGAGTTCACGTGCCAGGGGTTATAGCCAGGTGCGACAGGTGCTCAGGTACTTGCG
>JAIVJN010000441.1 GCA_020200025.1 Acidobacteriota bacterium
CGAATTGACCGGGGGCGCCAAAGCCGCGCCCGTGGCGCAGTCGCGAATTGTGACCTGCACGTACCAGACACCTTGCACCGTTCGCGCCTGGGCGGCGCTCTGCTGAGCGCTTGCGCCACTGGCTGCCAACCCAACCAACGCGAGGCCCATACTCAGCATTACCGCCCTAGGACCCACGTCACGCGCCGTCGAAACTGTCCACCTCATGGCACACTCTCCTTTGTCACCGGTTACCGCCGCACGGATTGCACTGAAACGCCGCCATCCTGCCTGGTCACGGCGCACCCTGACCATAGAGCGGGGCTGGAGAGAGTCTGTCGATGATCTGTTTCTGCAACCCGCGGCAACCATTGGAGTTGTGACATCGTAGAGCCACCAAAACCAACAGATGGCCCTCCTTGGATACAGCGGGACGCTTCGCTTTGGCGACTTCGTGCTTGACGTCGCGGCGTACGAGTTGCGCCGCAACGGACGTCGCCTCCGACTCGAGCGGCAGCCCATGGATCTTCTGATCTTGCTCGTGGGGCAACGTGGCCAGCTCGTCTCGCGGAGTCAAATCGTGGACGCGCTTTGGGGCAAGGATGTGTTCGTCGACGTCGAGAACGGTGTAAACACCGCGATCCGCAAGCTTCGGCAAGCGCTGCGCGATGCACCGGACGCGCCGAGGTTCATCGAGACGGTGTCGGGCAAGGGGTATCGCTTCATTGCCGCCGTCGAAATCCTGCCGGATGCAGTAGCTTCGCCGCTGCCACCTGCTGCCGCACCCCCATCCGTTGTCGTTGGGGCGGAAACGTTGGCTGCCGGCGATGAGATCGCCACAAACGGGGCGTCCGTGGCTGTTCCGGAGTCGGTAGACGGCGAGCGTGCAGCCGGGCGGCGCGCGAGCGCGCGCCTTGTTTTGGGAGTCCTCACGCTGGCGGCGCTGGCGGGGGCCCTCCTCTGGGCCTGGAAGCGGCCGGCTGAATCAGGCGCACCCGTTACGATCGCGGTGCTGCCGTTCGACAACCTCACTGGTGACGCGGAGACCGATTATCTCGCCAGTGGTCTTACCGAGGACACGATCGTCTCGCTACGCCGGATTGATCCTGAACGGGTGTCGGTCATCGGCCGTACCTCGATGATCGCGTACCGGGGCACCACGAAGTCGCTGGCGGAGATCGGCCGGGAACTCGGGACCGACTATCTCGTGGAGAGCTCACTTCGCGCGGAGAGCAACTATCTGCGTATCACCGCCAGGCTGATTCGCGTGCGCGACCAGGTACAAATCTGGTCCGACTCCTTCGACAGCAACACCAGCAGCATCCTCGGGTTGCAGCAGGAGATCAGCTCTGCCATCGCCGAGCAGGTCAGGACGCGTCTTTCTCCCGAACGCCAGCGCGCGCTCGCGCGGCGGCACACGCAGAATGCCAACGCATACGACTTCTTTCTTCGCGGGCGCCACTTCTTGAACCAGCGCACGCCCGAGGCGATGCAGCGCGCAATCGACTCGTTTCAGCGCGCGACCGTTGCCGATCCCGCCTATTCACTCGGGTGGGCAAACCTTGCCATGGCATACGGCACGACCCCGATCAATAGCGACGTCGACCCCCGGCGCGTCTCCACGGCCGCTCGCGAGGCGGCAGTTCGAGCCGTGGCCGCCAACCCCGACGTTGCGGAGGCACAGCACGCCCTCGGACACGTGAACTGGGCGTTCGAGTGGGACTGGCCAGCTGCTGAAGCAGCTTTCAGGCGGGCCATAGAGCTCGACCGCAGCTATTCGCTGGTTCACCTGATACTTGCGCACCTGCTCTCGCAGACAGGTCGCCACGCCGAGGCGGAACCATTCATGCGCCGCGGCCGCGAGTTGGACCCGCTGAACCCGCTGTCGTATGCGTTATCGTCGCAGGTGGCATTTCAGGCCCGCGACTACGCCGGAGCCTTGCAGCACGCCAACCGCGCCATTGCCCTCGACCAGGAGTTCTGGATAGGACACCAGATGCGCGGGCAGGCGCTCGAGCAGTTGGGCGATCACGATCTCGCCTTGAAGGCCCTGGCGACCGCCGCCCGACTCTCAGGCCAGAACAGCAAGCCGATATCGCTGACGGGATACATCCTCGGGCGGTCCGGGCGCACGGCCGAAGCGCGTGATCTGCTCGGGGCGCTGGAGATGGCATCCCGCCAGCGGTACGTTCCGCCGTATGCGCTCGCCCTGGTGCATGCCGGGCTAGGCGATGCGGACGCGGCCTTCGAATGGCTGGATCGCGCCTACGCCGCGCGCGACGTGCACCTGATGTTCCTCACGGTCGACGTCAAGTGGGATCGGTATCGCACTGATCCGCGATTCGGAGATCTGCTGGCACGCTGCGGCTTCACTACGATCGGCACGCGAGGCGGCAACGCGATCCAGCGCTGACTGCGCGCACTGGGCTGCTTCGGCGCATCTGAACAGCCGGCCACTTCCGGCCGTTCGGCGGCGTCCAGGAGCGCCACGTTCGACATTACCCAGCGCGTGCGCCGCATGCCGGTCACGTCTTGGGAGAGCGTATACCGCGTCTTCGTTGATGTGTGTCGCCGGAAGTGGCGCTCCGGATTGTGTCAGAACTGTGTCAGATGCACGTCAAGACCCCGGCCAACTACGGTGGTCTACGGGGACACCCCGGGGCACATCGTTGTTGCGAGAAGTCGCTGCTGGAGAGTGCGTTGGTAGTTTTGGTGTGAGCCATCAAGCGCCGCCGGAATCTATTTCCAAGTGTGCGCCATCGACCACTCGGCCACCTCTCCTCTTATAATCAATGACTTACGGGCGCTACGAAGCGAAAAAAACGCAAGCTGTGTAAGACCTCTTAATGTGCCGCGATCACCTATGGGCGTGTTCAGTATAGC
>JAIVJN010000270.1 GCA_020200025.1 Acidobacteriota bacterium
GGCCGAGAGGCATGGTCCAGCGCTCGCTGCCCGCCGCGTCATAGGCGACAAGCCCGTAGTCGGGAAAGAAGGCATAGACGCCGTCGGCTTCGACCGCCGGGCTCGGCGACGCGGGATTGTTGCGCTTGTCGACGACCTTGGTGCGGACTTGGGGCGCGGTGCGCTCCCACAGGACATGACCTCTCTGCCGATCGATGGCAATGGTGACGAGCGCGTCGCCGCGGAACGCCGTGAGATAGATGCGATCGCCCTGAAGAATGGGAGACGAGTGTCCCGGCGGCAAGGCGAGACGCCAGAGGAGATGCTTCGCCGGGCCGAACTCCGTCGGCACATTCCTCGCCGTCGAGATCCCCGCGCCGTTGGGCCCGCGAAACCGCGACCAATCAGGCGCGTCGGCCGCCGAGAGCGGGGCGACGAGGACGAGCGCAGACGACAGCACGGAACAGGCCAGGCGAGCGATCGAGCGTGAGCGCATCGGCGCAGTATAGCGTTCCCGTCTGCCGTCTGCCGCCGGTCCACCTTTGCTGGCGGCGAGCTCATGATGCCCCGAGTTGGCCACATTCGACCGAGGTCCGGGCATCGCCCCCGAGGTGACGGCGCGGGCGTGCGCGAGGTGATACTGAATATGCCGGTGCGGTGCGCGTGCTCATCGCAGAGGACGAGGCGTCGCTGTTATAGCCCAGGAGAAGCTGAACAACGCCTGAACGCGCGATTCATGGTGCGCTCCCGGCGACGCCGATGGTCTACTTCTCGTATCGCGATCTGCCGAAAGACACCGTGAGGATCGTGGCCGCCGCGCGGAATTGAGGAGGATCGAAGGCACTATAATCTGGTTGGGCCTCATGGCCCTCCATGACTATTCGCCTCGTGCGGAGGTTAGGCGCTTGTCTGACGCTGGCTCTCGGCCTGGCGTCGGCGTTCGATTCCCCCCGAGCCGCGCCCGGTTCACCTGGCGTGCAATCTGTGCCGAGCTTCGGGCAGACCTCCCCTGCTCTCCCTCAGGGCGCAAACGGTTCTCCTCCGCCAGGCGCCTCCCTCGTCTACGCCGCCGTCGTCGACAGCATCATCCACCCGGTTTCCGCGGAGTACATGATCGAGACGCTCGACCGCGCGGATCGCGCAGGGGCGGCACTCGTCGTGTTCACACTGCGGACTCCGGGTGGCCTCGTCGATTCCACACGGGCGATCGTTTCTCGCATGATCGTCGCCACGACGCCCGTGGCCATCTACGTTGCGCCCGCGGGCGCGCGCGCCGCCTCTGCCGGTTTCATCCTCACGATCGCGGCCGATGTGGCCGCCATGGCGCCTGGCACGCACATCGGCGCCGCTCATCCAGTTGAGGGCGGCGGCCAGAAGATGGACGAGACGCTGGCGAAAAAGGCAGCGGAGGACATGGCGGCTTACGCCCGCACGATCGCGGCCAGACGGCATCGCAACGTCACGCTCGCCGAGCAAGCGGTCAGTGAGAGCCGCGCGTTTACCGACCAGGAAGCGCGCGGCGCGTCTCCGGCGCTCATCGACATCGTGGCCCCTGACCTTCCTGATCTGTTGCGCCAGCTCGATGGCCGAACCGTGATGCGCTTCGACGGCACGACCGTCGTGATGAAGACGACCGACGCCGAGATCGTGCCGGTCGACATGAACCTTCGGCAGCGCGTGCTGAGCGCAGTGGCGCACCCGAACATCGCCTACCTGCTCCTGAGCCTAGGGACGCTCGCCTTGACGATCGAGCTGTGGAATCCCGGCGCGATTCTGCCAGGCGTGGTCGGCGGACTGTGTCTGTTGCTGGCGTTCTTCGCCTTCTCGGTGCTGCCCGTGAACTATGCCGCCCTCCTGCTGATCCTGTTCGGATTCCTGCTCTTGGGGCTCGAGATCAAGGTCACGAGCCATGGCCTGCTCACGGCGGGCGGGTGTCGACCCACGGTGAAATCTGGCAGGCACGCGCGGCTGAATCGATTCCTGAGGGCAGCCACGTGACGGTGACGCACGTCGATGGACTGATGCTCGTCGTTCGACAAGACTCGCCCGCCACGCAACAAGGCGCGTGGCCGGGCCCCGCCTGAGACCACGTTATGTTGATAGCGCCACTGCTCATTCTGGCATTGATCGTCGTGCTCTATGTCATCAGCTCGATCAAGATCCTCGCCGAGTACGAGCGCGGGGTCATCTTCCGGTTGGGAAAGCTGTTGCCGCACCCCAAGGGCCCGGGTCTGATTCTCGTGTTCTCGCCGATCGACCGCATGGTCCGTGTCGGCCTCCGCACCGTGGTACACGACGTGCCGTCGCAAGACGTGATCACGCGCGACAACGTCTCGGTGAAAGTCAATGCGGTCGTCTACTTCCGCGTGATCGATGCACGCAAGGCGATCGTCGAAGTGGAGAACTACAACTACGCGACCTCGCAACTGTCGCAGACGACGTTGCGGAGCGTGCTGGGACAAGTGGATCTGGATGACCTGCTCTCGCGACGAGAACACCTCAACCAGGAGCTGCAACAGATTCTCGATCTGCGGACGGATCCCTGGGGCATCAAGGTGTCAGCCGTCGAGGTCAAGCACGTCGATCTCCCCGAGAATATGCAGCGCGCCATGGCGCGACAGGCAGAGGCGGAGCGCGAGAAGCGGGCAAAGATCATCCACGCTGCCGGCGAGCTCGAGGCGTCGGAGCAACTGTCACAAGCCGCCGCTGTGATTGCCACGCAGCCGGCGGCAATTACGCTCCGCTACCTTCAGACATTGACCGAGATCGCCGCGGAAAAGAACTCGACGATCATCTTTCCGTTACCCATCGACGTGCTCCAGCTCGTGCGGCGGGTGACGGATGGAGTGACCGAGAGCGACCGCAGGCCGACCTGAATCGAGATCGCGTTATGAACGAGCAGCCCCTGGCTTTCACTATTCAGCCATTCCCACGGCCGAATATCGCAGTCGCTTCGGATATCTTGCTTTTAGTTGCGGTGTAAGTGATAGGGGGAGAGAGAAAGCGATGAGGTGGCCGGAGGTCTGACGGTCATGGTCGACCTCCTCCGCGTCGCTGCGGTGGGCGCCTGACGGGTGTGGCGATGCGACGAAGACTCGGCGCCTTTCAATTCGCCGCGCTTGCGGATCAGTCGTGGAGCACGACGCTCATCAGCGAGCTGTTGATCTTGAGGCCGCCGTTGTACTTGATGAACCCGAGCTTGCGAAACTTGTTCATGAAGAAGTTCACGCGGGAGCGCGTGGTGCCGACCATCTCGGCCAGCGTTTCCTGGGAGAGTTTCGGCAGCGCCCGGTGTGGGCGCTCTTCGTGGCCGTAGCGCGCCAGGAGGAGCAGCGTTCGTGCCAGCCGCTTCTCGCTCGAGTTGAACAGCTGATCGACCAGATCCTCTTCGATGCGAATGTTTCGCGCCAGCATGTGGGCGATGAAGCGGTCCGACAGCGTCGACTGCTCGTGCAGCGTCCGCATCATCTCGCGCTTCTGAATGCGCAACGCGATGGTCGGCACGAGCGCCGTTGCGGTACCCATCCGCAGCGACTGGCCGGCGAGGCACCCCTCGCCAAAAAAGTCGCCCGGGCCCAACATCGCGACGACGGCCTCTCGTCCGCCGGCTGACAGCACCGACAGCTTCACGCCGCCGTCTTGCAGGTAGAACACACTGCTCGCCTGTGCTCCCTGCGCGAAGACGACCGCATCTTTGGCGAAGCGGACAATCCGGCGTGCAACCCCGGCCGAGTCGAGGAATGTCTGCACGTCGAACCCGGAGAACGATTCGCGGCCGGTGACCTTCTTGGCCTGCATCGTAGGTCATCATCGCACAGCCGCGAGATCAAGGGGCAGAGCCCAAGCAGGCTGTTTACATCACCGTGCCGTGACGGCCGACCCATCGCAGCAGTTGACTGATGCTGCCCGTCGCCAGGGCGATGCTCGTCTCGGCTGCCCCTGGATCGACCGGCGACCGCCGCGACAGCGTGCATCCCGACCGGATGAATCAGAACGAGGACGTCATGTCCTGCCGGTGCATGCGCGAGTTCCAGCGAGTCACGATATCGACCACCTATGTCAGAGCGAGATGGATGCATCGAGTCCACGGCGCGATCGGGGCCCTCGGGCCAGCAGGCCAGCAGGTGGCGAGGACCCGCGCCTCGCGATGGTTTTGGCGCTTGGTCGACGCCCCCCATTGGTCGGCCTTAGCGTCCGTCGGGCTTGCCGACGGCGTCTGTGCTCAATTGCACAGCGCCCTGACAGGAAAGCTGCGGCGGGAACAGCCGAAGCGAGCCATCGCACATCGCTTTGCCGAATGTCGTTGCCATCTGTTCCATGTCGCCATACAGTCAGCGAGACGGCTTTCCTGAGCTCGCGCCCTTTGCATTGTCGCCGAGGGCATTTCTCATCAAGGTCACGGTCATGTCAGAACGGCCCTTTGTGTGCCGTCCATGACCATCAGAAATGGAGATCAGGCTGTGCGCTTTCCCGCTCGAGGCGGATCGGCGGTCGTCACGGACCCCAACGCGGGTCCACCGGCCCTCACCATTTGTCCGTTCTGTACATCGGATCGGGTCACGACGACCGGCAAGACGCTCTCCGCTTCCACCTACTGGCGCTGTCACGCGTGCGCCGAGATCTGGAACCCCGACCGAATGGTCGACGCCAGGCCGTTCCGCAATCGGATGTTCTGAACAGCGAACGTCCTTTCTGTCGGACGCACACGGAGCGTTCTGACCGCATGCACGCGCATGCGGTCGCGTGGCGCGTGTGTCCCAAGTGGTGCGTACGAACACCACAGCGGCCCTTGGCTGATCCCACCGGGGTGTCTCGCATTGAACAGCGCGCATCGCGGTAGCTGGGTACACTTGATCCGTGCTCGCTCTCATTTCTCCGTCCTTCGTGGCCGGAGCGCGGTACAAACCCTTGGTGAGAGCCGACGCGCATCAGAGGTTCCGTCTATGAGACTGTCTCGCCATCGTTCATTCCGAGTCTTGGCAGGCGTGTGCTGTTCGCTGGGTGTGTTGGGCGCCGCCGAGGGACTGCCCATCACTTGGACCTTGCTCGGCCTCGTGGCACTCTCAGCAGGGATGATGCCCTCGCTTCTCGCCTGGCCGGCGCTCGTGCCCGCGCCGGTGCAGCCGCACGTCGAGGTGACGCGGTGACGCCCCTACAGACGGCCGACATCTCGAAGCTCTCGCCGACGTGTCCTCTGTGTCACACGCTGGACCGGACCGTCACGGCTGATTCGCTGCGCATCGGCGCCACGTGGGCGTGCACGCGCTGCGGTCAGACGTGGAGCGCCGCGCGCCTCGAAACGGTGGCCGTATACGCGCGCTACACTGTGGCGCGCGGGGAGGCCCGGCCTTCCTGAGCTGCCGGTGTGTCTTGGGCAGCCGCGTGCGACGATCCACTCTGCCGAATAGCCAAACGTCTCGCGGGACGCAGGCCCGCCTCCGCGACAAACCGCAGGCCCGAGTCGATCCTGCCAGCCGCGCTGACGGCCTTCCTTCGAAAGACGCGTGCGTCCATTGCGCCGTCATCACCGCACATCGCGTACGGTGGTCCGTGGGCTGCCACATCAGCCCTTGCAGCGTCCCTCGGCTGTGCACAAGTGAGCAGACCGCGGCTGTCCGTCACAGGCACCATAGTTCATGGCTACTGGGCTTCCGATTGCGGATGCATGGAACGAACAGGCGTTCGATGAGCGGTGGGCGCACTGGATCGCCACGGGCGCGAAGCAGAACCGCATGATGAGCCGGCGAGTGATGACATTCGCGCTGGTGATCGGTGGCGGTCTCGCGATCTGGTTGGTGATCGTGCTCACGTTTGCATAACCGCCCGCGCTCCTCTGCGCACGGCAGGCGGCAAGCGGCAAGCGCCAAGCGGAGACAACAGGACAACACGAAGACCACGACGCTCACGAAGGAAAGGATTAGAGAACACTCGTCTTCGTGGCCTTCGTGCGTTTCGTGTTGTTGCATCCGTGCTCAGTTGCACCGGCGCCGACAAAAAGCGGGCGAGCCAGGCGTCAGAACTGCCTCTGTCGCTCACAGCGCGATCGAGACGGCCGCCGCGGCCATGCCGCCCGTCGTCGCGGCGGCGCGTTTGCTCTCATCCTCCGCCAGGACCCACGGACGGCGAACGAAGGCGTCACGCTCGGTGTCGGCCGGCAAAGCACACGCGCGAAGGAGCTCGAGGTCGCCCGCCGCGCGACCGAGCAATTGCACGGCCCGGTTCCACAGGCGACGCGCCTCGGCGTGCGGGCAGTCTTCCCATCCCGCGTGCCCGTCCGGAGCGAAGCCGAGCATCATCATTTCGTCCCGATGCGCGACCATGGCGCCGTGCCAATGCTCGAGATCGTGGGCGAGCGCCAGCGCCGTGTCGGACCCGACGCGATTGAGGAAGGCGCGGTAGATGGCTCGCATGAAGACCTTTCGCACTGCTGTCGGTGAGATCTATCCAAACGCGCGCAGCAGCGACACGCTTCAGCGTACGACGCGTGGGACCGAGATGCTGTCCCAAACAGCACATGTGCCGACTGCCCAAGGGCGCTGCCCTTGAAATCCCCATAAGCCCCTCGGCTGGTGTGTCTGTGGCGCCTTCGCGCGCCGAGCCGGGTACACGGCACCACCGAGTACAAATCGTCCGATCACTCCAGGACAAGCAGGTCCGGGACGGCGATCAGCTGATCGCCGACACTCCTGTCGAGCGCCGGCCACCCTGGGCTGCTCGTCAGGATTTCTACACCGTCCGCTGTGACGAGCGCGGTGTCCTCGACCTTCGTGCCGGTGATCGACGGGTTCCACGCGAATGCCTGTGCGACGCACACGACCTCGGCGGAGCGTGGATGCGCAATCCAATCGCGCGACTGGTAACCGATCGCGCCGCCTTGGTGGTGCCGGTGCTCTTCGCCGGGAAACCCGGCCTCGGCGTACGCGCGCGAGGCGACGGCAAAGAGGTTGGCGCCCGTTTCCTCATCTCGGGTCGCGGCGAGCAGTCGCGCGAAGACGTCCGCCGCGGATCGCGTGCGCGCCGCGAACGACGGCTCCACCGTGGACCCCGTGCAGATCAGCCGCGATAACGCAATGACGAGCCCTGTGCGCTCGGCACACAGGCCGACGAGGACGCGGCTCTTCCACCGTGTCGAGCCGGGCACCGGGTGCCGGAAGCGGTCGATCCGATCGTCTGCTCCGACCAGTGTCACGATGGCCCTGGCGTCGATCCGGGCCATCGCGGCATGGACGCGGCCGGCGATCGCCAACTCCGAGTCGCCGGGCACGATCGCTCGGCATAGATCGCCGATCGCGACGCCGGCCTCGCGGCCGAACTGTTGGTATCTCGCGATCTCTTCGGGCGTGAGGGGCACGCGAAGTCTCGCGACCTCCGCCTCCATCGTCACGGTATCCGGTATGGGCCAATCCGAGCCGATGGCGGCTGTCGTGCCGACAAAGGCGCGCGCCAGGGCCGGGATGCGCGCCGGGTCTTCGAAGGGAGCAGTCCACGGGAACTCCACGAGCTCGAAGTCATGGCCAGCCATGACCTCGGCTGCGAGACGAGGCATCTCGATACTGTCGGCGAGGATGCCGCGCCGCCCATCGGCGGCGATGATGAGGAAGCCAGCGCCGGGTTCGCGGCTGCCGTCGATGCGGTTGGTGGCGCCGCCGGTGAACCAGGCGAAGTTCGCCTGCGTGGCAAGCACAATGCCGCTCAACCCGCGTTGTCGCGCCAAGTGCACGAGCCGTTCGGTCTTGGTATCGATTTCGAACATGCGATGCCGCGCGAATGAGATGCAGATAACCGAGCAATGCCCAAACGTTGGGCCAACGAAGGCATCTACGCCCGAACACCACTGCGTCGATGCATGCCGGCCCCAAGAGGAGCATGTCACATCGTGACGACTCGAGAGCTAGAGCTCGCGATACATCACGTAGGCGTCAACGTCGCCGAGATCGCGATGCCGAAAGACCTTCGGCAATGTTCCAACAATGGCAAACCCAAGATTCTTCCACAAGCGCACTGCCGGCTGGTTGGAGGCCACGACGAAGTTGAACTGCATCGCGACGTAGCCGCGCTCGCGAGCCTCGGCAAGGCAGTGCAACGCCAACTGGCGCCCGATGCCTTTGCCGCGCTGTGTCGGATCCACCATGAACGATGCGTTGGCGACATGCGACCCACGGTCGCGCTGGTTGGCAATCAGCTTGTAGAAGCCGACGATAGCCCCATCGATCTCGGCCACGAACGAGGCGACGCCTACGCCGAGAAAGTACTCCCGCGCATCCTCACGCGGCGTGTCGGCGGCGAACACGTAGGCATCGCCGCGCCCGACCACGGTCCGGAAGATCGGCCACATGCCATCGAAATCTGCGGGGCTCGCGGGTCGAATCGTAACAGGTAACGCGTCTACCATGGCTGCGTCGTGCCTCGACGCCCACCGATCGCGAGGCGTCCTGATCGCTCCGGCTCGAAACGCATGCAAAGCCCGCGAGCGGCAACGTCAGGCAGGTTCGATCTCGATTTACCTTGCGAGGGATCTCAGATACGCCCCGACGGCTTGAAAACACTTGCCACCGTCTCCATGAACGACGGCCACAATTGATCCGATGGCCACGCGAATGATCCGCGGGTTCTCCCGACGCTCGTGGAGCGCGCGATTGCTCGGCCGGTGTTTGGGCGTCCGCACGTCGCAACCCGTAGACGACGATCGGATCCGCCTCTGCCTCCCCCTGCGCGTAGATTGCAGCGTACGCCTCTTCAACACCCTCCGCAAGCTGCAGACGATGGCGGGCCATCTGCCTCGTCGTCAGCGGTGGACTATCAGGCACCAAGGCGGGACCGTCGATACGCTCCCGGATCGTGGCCACCATCGGCGCGTCAGTCCCGATCCATGGGTTTGCCGTGATCGGGAGACCAGTCCACAGCCTGAAGAGCTGTCCGGATCGATCGAGCCGCGCGGGATCCTCGGCCAACGGACCACCGCCCGCCCGACGAAGAGCGGCGACTCCGACTCGAGAAAATTCTTGTCCTTCTTGCCGGCGTCGCGCCAGGTGTTTTCGGTGACGCCAAAGTGCTCGAGCATCCGCTCCGAGCGCAGGAACTCTAGACTCATCGAGTCATCCAGTCGAGTGGTGTGTGCCTGCCGGGCGCCCGGCAAGCGAACAAGTTGAAGCAATCTGCTGGATGAGGGCGTACGGCTCACGGCTAAAAACGTGCTGCGAAACTAGCCTGCACAACCAATCGCCGACGTTTGGTGTCTAACCCCGCCAAGGGGTCACCATCGAAGCTTTTCTCAACGACCTGAAGCACTCGGTCCGCGGGTTTCGCCAGACGCCCGCTTTCACCCTGGCCGCCATCGCTGCGCTGACGCTCGGGATCGCCGCCAACACCGCGATCTTCTCGGTCGTCAACGCGGTGATGCTCCGTCCCGTCGGCTACCCCGACGCCGACCGCATCGTCGTGTTCATGAGCACGTCGCCGCAAGGCTCGGGCGCAGGAGCGTCACCGGCGAAGTTCCAGCACTGGCGCGAACAGACCGAGGTGGTCGAGAACGTCTCCGCCTATCGCACCGGCGTCGTCAACCACACGGGCGGCAGCTTCCCTGAGCAGCTGCGCTCGGGACAGGTGTCGGCCGATTTCTTCACGTTGTTTGGCGCGCCCGTGGTGTTGGGCCGGTCGTTCGATGCGGTCGAGGACGCGCCGAGCGGACCGAAGGTGGCCGTCCTCAGCAACGGCACGTGGGCGTCCCGGTTCAGCCGCGATCCGCAGGTCATCGGTCAAACGATCTCGCTCAGTGGCGAGGCGTACGAGATCGTCGGTGTGCTCGGCGACTTCGATTTCGCCGAGCTCGGACCGGCACCGCAAGTCTGGGTGCCCTTCCAACTCGATCCGAACACGACCGATCAGGGCCACTTCTTTCAGGCCGCGGGACGAATCAAGCCCGGCGTCACGCTCGACCAGGCGAAGGCGCGGCTGGAGCTCTCGGCAACAGGGTTTCAGAGCAAGTTTCCGGGCGCGCTGGGCGAGGGTGGCAGCTTCAGCGTCGAGCCGCTGAAGGAGATCCTCGTTCGCAACGTGCGCTCGTCGCTCCTGGTGCTGGTCGGTGCGGTCACCTTCGTTCTGCTCATCGCGTGCGCCAACGTGGCCAACTTGCTGATGGTTCGCGCCACCGGTCGACAGCGGGAGATCGCCGTGCGGGCGGCCCTCGGCGGATCGCGCGGTCGCATCGTGCGCCAGATGCTCACCGAGAGCGTGCTGCTGTCGCTCGCAGGGGGCATCCTGGGCTCGATCGTCGGTCTCATCGGGATCCGTGCGTTGCTCTCGGTGAACACCGCCGGTCTGCCGCGCGTGGGCACCGACGGCGCCCTCGTCGGGCTGGACTGGCGCGTTTTGGCGTTCACCGCCCTCGTGTCGCTCGCGACGGGCATCATCTTCGGCCTCTTCCCGGCGTTTCAGAGCGCACGCACCGATCTGACCACCACGCTCAAGGAGAGCAGCGGGCGATCGGGGACCGGGTTTCGCCAGAACAAAGCGCGGTCGATCCTCGTGGTGGCGGAAGTAGCTCTCGCCCTCATCCTCCTCGTCGGGTCGGCGTTGTTGATTCGGAGTGCCGTCGCGCTTGCCGCCGTCGATCCAGGCTTCGACGCCAGCCACGTCCTCACCATGCGCATGTCGTTGACGGGCCCGCGGTTTCTCAAATCCGAAGCCGTCGACCAGATCGTACGCGAGGGGGTCGAACGCCTGCGCGGCGTTCCCGGCGTTGTCGCGGCCAGCGCCACGTGCTGCGTGCCGCTCGAAGACGGCTACGGTTTGCCGTTCACCATTCTCGGTCGAGCCGCGCCCGCGCAGGGACCGTACCATGGCGGCGGGCGGTGGTTGACGGTCTCGCCGGGCTATTTCGACGTCTTCAGTATTCCCGTCACGCGCGGGCGCGGGTTCACCGACCGCGACAACAGCGTTTCGCCGGGCGTCGTCATCATCAACGAGGCGATGGCGAAGCAGTACTGGCCCAACGGCGATCCGCTCAACGAACGACTGGTGATTGGCCGCGGCGTGATGCGCGAGTTCGCCAGCGAAGCCGAGCGGCAGATCATCGGCGTGGTCGGCGATACGCGCGACGGCGGCTTGAATCGGCAGCCCGCGCCCGCGATGTACATTCCCCAGGGGCAGGTGCCCGACGCGGTGAACGCGTTGAACGTCCGCATCACGCCGATCGCGTGGGTCGTACGAACGCAGGGCAATCCGCATCTTGTCAGCGCGCCTGTCCAGGAACAGATTCGCCTGGCGACGGGTCTCCCCGTCACCGACGTGCGATCGATGGAAGACGTCGTGTCGCGCTCGACGTCTCGCCAGCGTTTCAACATGTGGCTCATGACCGTGTTCGGCGCCTGTGCGGCGCTGCTGGCTGCGATCGGGATCTATGGATTGATGGCCTACTCCGTCGCGCAGCGGACGCAAGAGGTCGGCATCCGCCTGGCGCTCGGGGCCAGCGCCTCGCAAGTGAGGAACATGGTGGTCTTTCAGGGCTTGCGGCTCGCCCTGCTCGGCGTTGTCGTCGGCCTCGCGTCGGCGTTCGGCCTGGCCCGACTGATTCAGAGCATGCTGTTCGGCGTCACGACACGCGACCCGCTGGTGTTTGCGGCGGTGCCGTTGCTCTTGACGGTCGTCGCCTGCCTCGCCGTCTGGTGGCCGGCGCGCCGCGCAAGCAAGGTGGATCCGGTGGTGGCGTTGCGTTACGAATAATCGTGGTCTCATAGCGGCAGGCGGCAGGCGGCGCGTCGCGCGGTCCGTTACGGCCGCTCTCACTCGCGCTGCGAATCGCGCCGCGCGAGGCGATCGATGCGCGCGTCGAGCTCCTCGATCGGGAGAAACCGTTCGTCACCTGCGAGCTCGATGACCTGCACGCGCTGTCCTTGCAGCGGTCGCACGGCCATCCCGGCAACCAGGCTGCGTCCACCCTCGCCTCCTCCCTCGCCGCCGCTGTCATCGTCATCGGCGGGTCGGAAGATTCCGGTGCCCACCACCTCAGTCGCGATCACGTCGGCAATTGTCCAGATGCGCGTTACGCGCGACATCTGGTCGGTGTGACGCAGGTCGCGGTCATCGAGGGGTGGCGCCAACAAGAAACGCGGAGCGACGTAAGCGGTCTCGCTCGACGGATTGCGCCAGTGTACCCACCGCAATGGCGGTGGCTGGGGCCGAGGTTCTCGGCCTCGGCCCACTGCGAGACGATTTCGACGGCGCCCCGGTTCCCCGGGATGACGCCGTTGAACCACACCCAGCGGTCATCACCAAAAACGTGCCAGACACCCGTCTGGCGGAGCGAGTAGCCGATCAAGACTTCGCGTTTGGGCCGGAGCGCAGACGTCCACTCCGAGAACGTGAGTTGGGAAACGAGCGTCGTGGGCCAGCCGCTCCAAGGCATCGGGACCTCGCATTTGGTGAATGAGGGAATGAAGGAATGAGGGAATGAGGGAATGAGGGAATGAGCGCACTCTTCGCGCCCGCACCCCAGCACCTGCGCACCTGT
>JAIVJN010000442.1 GCA_020200025.1 Acidobacteriota bacterium
CTGCTGGACGGCAGCCCCGATGTCCGAGATGCGTCCACCTGCCCGCACGGCCGCGATGCCTTTGTAGAGCGCCTCTTCCGTGACAGCGAGCAGCTCCGACGCGTGCGACGAGACGCGTCCGACCGGGATCGTCACCGCCGAATCCCCGTAAAATCCATCGAGCTTGGCGCCCAGATCGACCGACAGGATGTCGCCGTCGGCGAGCCGCCGTGCCGACGGAATCCCGTGCACCACTTGCTCGTTGACCGACGCGCAAATGGTCGACGGGTATCCGTGATACCCCTTGAACGCCGGCTCGGCGCCGGCCTCGCGCAGCCGGAGCTCTGCTCGCGCGTCGACGTCCGCTGTGGTCACTCCGGGCTCGACCATGGTGGCCAACTCGCCCAGAATCGACGCCACGAGCGCGTTGACCCGCGCCAGTCGCTCGATCTCCGCCGCCGACCGGCACACAATCACGGCGTCGACTCCGTCGCTCCCGTCATGCCGACTGCGCCCCCGGGTCGCGGCCCATCGCCGACGCAACAGCCGTCACGAGCGCATCACGCACCTTCTCCGGCGCCAGCGCCCCGTTGACGACCCGATAGGTCGGTCGCTCGTGGTAATAGGCGATCATCGGCCGCGTTTCGCGCCAGTACACCTTCAGCCGCTCGCGGATCACGTCCTCGGTATCGTCCGAGCGCTGAACGAGGGCGCCCCCGCACTCGCGGCAGACCGCCGTTCCGACGCTGCCAAATGCGGATGCCGCCGTGCCGCAGCGTGCGCAGATGCGGCGCAGGCGCACGCGCCGCACCAGCTCGTCGTCCGGCACCTGAATCTCGACGATCACCAGCGGACACGATCCGTCGATGACGCTGTCGAGCACCCGCGCTTGCGGCACCGTGCGTGGAAAGCCGTCCAGCACGTAGCCAGCCTGCGCGTCGGGCTGGGCGAGCCGTTCGCGCACGATGCCGATGATGAGATCGTCACCGACAAGTCCGCCGTGTTCCATCACGGCCTTCACAGCCTTCCCCATCTCGGTGCCGGCCGCCACGGCCTCGCGCAAGATCTCGCCGGTCGAGATCTTCGGCACCCCGTGCTCTCGGGCAAAACGCTCGGCTTGTGTGCCCTTGCCGGCTCCCGGGGGGCCCATCATCACCAGCTTCATCAGACACGTCACCCGCGGCGGCCGCGAATCCGGGTCTTCTTCATGAACCCGTCGTAATGTCGCATGATGAGCTGCGACTCGACCTGGTTGACGGTGTCCATGGCCACGCCGACCACGATTAGTAACGACGTCCCGCCGAAGAAGAACGGCACGCCCAGCCCTTGCGTGAACCACTCCGGCAACGCCGCTTCGAGCCCTTCGCCGATGTAGGGGATGGGCGCAAGGCGAAAGCCGGTAATCAGAAACTCGGGGATGAGCGCGACAATCACGAGATAGATCCCGCCCACCAGCGTGATGCGCGCCAGGATCGTATCGATGTGCTCGGCGGTGCGCTTGCCCGGCCGAATACCAGGAATGAACCCGCCATACTTGCGCATGTTCTCGGACACGTCATCGGGATTGAAGATGATGGCCGTGTAGAAATAGGCGAAGAACAAGATCCCGACCGCATAGAGCAACGTGTAGAGCGGCATGCCGGGTCCGAGCTGTCGCACCGCGGCGTCGCCCCAGCTTCCCGCCTGGAACATCGGCTGCAGCGTGGCCGGAAACGCCAGGATCGACGAGGCGAAGATCACCGGAATCACGCCACCAGTATTGACCTTCAAGGGGATGTGCGTGCTCGTGCCCCCATACTGGCGTCGGCCCACCACCCGTTTGGCATATTGCACGGCAATCCGCCGATGCCCGCGCTCGACGAAAATGATGGCCGCCACCACCGCCACCATCAGCACGAGCAGCAACGCCATCCGCAGCAGGCTGATCTGACCGGTCTCGATCATGTCGATCGTCTGAAAGAACGCCCGCGGCAGGTTGACCACGATCCCGGCAAAGATGATGAGTGACATCCCGTTGCCGATCCCGCGCTCGGTGATCTGCTCGCCCAACCACATGATGAACATCGTGCCCGTGGTGAGGGTGAGCACGCACATCACGCGGAAGCCCCACCCGGGGTCGTAGATGAGCGGCAGCCCGCCGGCGATTTCCGTTTGACGCTCGAGGAAGATGGCGATGCCGAACGCCTGCACGGCCGACAGCAGCAGCGTCAGATAGCGCGTGTACTGCGTAATCTTGCGTCGCCCCAGCTCGCCTTCCTTCGACAACCGCTCGAGATAGGGCCACACGACGGTGAGCAGTTGCAGGATGATCGACGCGCTGATGTAGGGCATCACGCCGAGCGCGAAGATCGTCACGCGCGAGAGGCTGCCACCGGTGAACATGTCGTACAGGCCGAACATCGTGTTCTGCATCTGCTCCGCGAGCAGCGCCAAGGCCTGCGGGTTGACCCCAGGTGTTGGAATGTGGTTCCCGATGCGATACACGGCGAGCAACCCGAGCGTAAACAGCACCCGGTTGCGCAGGTCCGCGACGGCAAACAGATTTCTCAGCGTCTCGACCACGTGTATGTCCCTACGGCCGGCCGTCGTGGCCCGCCCAACCCGGCACCGCGCTTGCGGCGCCACGTAAGGCGCCCCCTGGGGCCGGGGTCCCGGCCGCGGTAGCCGCGCTGGGGTGGCTTAAGGCGGCGCCAAAATAAACCGAGCAATCCGTTACCCCAGGGTCTCCGTCTTCCCGCCCGAGGCGGCGAGCTTCTCCGCCGCCTTGCCGCTGAACTTGTGGGCGTGTACGGTCAGCGCCTTGCTCACCTCGCCTCGTCCCAACACTTTGATCGGGGCCTTGCGGCTGCGCACGAGCCCCACCTCGCGC
>JAIVJN010000214.1 GCA_020200025.1 Acidobacteriota bacterium
CTCCAGCGACGCGGTTGTGAGCATCACTGCGACGAGCACGACACAGCCTGCAGCGGCCGAGATCGGCCCGGCGGGATGGGCGCGACCGCGACTGTGTGTCGTGGGTCCGATGGTCGGTCGTCATCACGGCCGTGTCACCCATCAAGGGCAGATCGTCGCCGACGGCCTCCGAGCAGCGGGCTACGAAGTGCTAGCCGTGTCGGCACAGGCAAACCGCTATATGCGATTGGCAGACATCATCGCGACGCTGCTTCGGAATCGACGTCGTATCGATGTGCTGATCGTCCAGGTATACGGCGGCCCCAGTTTTGTCGTCGAGGACATCGCCAGTCGCTTCGGCCGGTTGTTCCAGCAACGGATCGTGATGGTGCTGCACGGCGGAGCGATGCCCACTTTCATGTCTCGATTCCCGGCGTGGAGCCGTCGCGTGTTACAACGCGCCGACGTCATCGTCACCCCTTCGAGATTTCTGTCGCGCGCGCTCGAGGGGCACGCGCTCGACGCGCGAGTCATCCCGAATACGATCCACCTGACGGACTACGAGTATCGGCACCGTGCGCGCGTGCGGCCGCGGCTCTTGTGGATGCGTAGTTTCCACGACACCTACAACCCAATGATGGCGGTCCGAACCCTTGCGCGGCTGCGCAAGTCGTTTCCCGACGCGTCGCTGGTGATGGCGGGTCAGGACAGCGGCCTCGAGGCCGAGGTGCGTGCAGCGGCCAGTCGGCTCGGCCTCGACGAAGCCATCCGTTTTCCTGGATTCCTCGACGCCGCGGGCAAACGGCGCGAGAGTCGGGACGCAGACGTGTTCTTGAACACCAATCGCGTCGACAACATGCCGGTGGCGATCGTCGAAGCGGCCGCGATGGGGTTACCGGTCGTAGCAGCCGGGGTGGGCGGAATCTGCGATCTGCTCACTGACGGTGAGACTGGCTTGATCGTTCCCGATGACGATGACGCGGCGATGGCGGAAGCGGTGCAGCGTCTGCTGCTCGAGCCTGGACTGGCTGGACGACTTTCTGCTGAGGGCCGCCGTCTTGCCGAACAATCATCGTGGGACAACGTGCGACCGCGGTGGGAACAGACCTTTCGTGAAGTCGCTGTGCCTTCTCTTGCTTGAAACGATCGTGAGCCTCTAATGTGCGGTATCTGCGGCATCGTCTCGCGCGACCGAAACGAATCGGTCGACCACGAGGTGCTTCTCGCCATGCGTGATGCCATCACGCATCGCGGACCCGACGACGCCGGTCACTTCTTTGGCCCGGGCATCGCATTGGGTTCACGGCGTCTCTCCATCCTCGATCTCTCACCGCGCGGCCATATGCCCATGGCGACGGCCGATGAGCGCTTTTGGATCACCTACAACGGCGAGGTGTACAACTACCGCGCGCTGCGCGCGACGCTAGAGGGTCGAGGCCACCGCTTCCGCTCGGACACGGATACCGAAGTGGTTCTCGAGCTCTATGCCGACCGCGGACCAGCGATGCTGAGCGACCTCAACGGGATGTTCGCGCTCGCGATCTGGGATCGACAGGAGCGGACACTGTTCGTGGCTCGCGATCGGCTTGGCATCAAACCGTGTTATTACGCCTCGAGCGGCGCACGGTTCTATTTTGCGTCGGAGGAGAAGGCACTCTTCGCGGCGGGCATCCCCGCTGAATTCGATCGAAGTACTTGGGAAGAGCTGCTCTGCTTCCGGTACGTGGCGGGTGAGCAGACCCCATACGTCGGCATCAAGCGTCTGTTGCCAGGACACTATCTCATTTGGAAAGACGGACGGGTGCAGACGCACCGATGGTGGCACCTGGGCGAGCGCGCCCAAGCCGTACAACTGCCGCAAGACCACCTGGCGTGGTATCGGGACACGTTCGATGACTCGGTGAACCTGCGCCGCATCAGCGATGTGCCCGTTGGGGTGCTCCTCAGCGGGGGGCTCGACTCGAGTAGCGTGGCCGCGTCGCTTGCCAGCCAAGCTGGCTCCGGCGTGGCGAGCTTCACCGTGCGTTTCTCGGAACCTGGCTACGATGAAGGGCCCATCGCGCAAGACGTCGCGACGAAGTGGCGGCTCGATGCTCACGAGCTGACCGTCACGCCGCGAGACTTGCTCAATCGGTTGCACCGAGCCTCGTGGTTGAACGACGAGCCACTCGTGCATGGGAACGAAGTGCACCTGTGGGCCATCTCCGAATATGCCAAACCCCATGTCACCGTGCTGCTGTCTGGAGAAGGCGGAGACGAAACGCTCAGCGGATATATCCGCTATCAACCGCTGAAGTACCCGAGGCTCCTGAGGAGTGCGCGCGCGTCTCTTTTACCGCTCGCGGCGATGCTGCCACTCAAAGGGCGTGCACGGAAGTTGAAGCGGTTCCTCTCGATGGAATCGCTCGACAGCTTCGTCCTCTTCAACGCGTGCGAGGTGTTGCCAGCCGATTTGTCGCTGCTCGGGTTCAAGGCAGCGGCGTCGTTCCCGTTCCGCGAGAGGGTCCTTGATGAAGCGCAAGTCTTCTACCCGGGCGACCCGCACCGGCAGGCGATGTATAGCGATCAGCACACGTTTCTTTGTTCGATCCTCGATCGCAATGACCGAATGACGATGGGGGTCTCGATTGAATGCCGGGTCCCCTTTCTGGACTACCGACTCGTCGAGGGAGTGGCGGCTCTGCCATCCAAGGCGATCCGTGCGGGTTTTCACACCAAACCGATTCTCCGTCGGTCGTTGGGCAATCGACTCCCCGAATCAGTGTTGCGACAGAAGAAGATCGGCTTCGGCGTACCGTGGCGGCAGTACCTGCGGTCGGGGGATTTTCGTGATCTCGTGCGCTCGTTGCCCGATGCGTAG
>JAIVJN010000443.1 GCA_020200025.1 Acidobacteriota bacterium
CTTCTCGGCGATGCCGATGTTCTCCTGCTGCTTGATGCCGCGACCGACGGCGACGATGCGGGCGGCTTGCGAGAGATCGACGGCCTGTTTGGCCTCCTGAAACGGCGGCTCGACCTGTTGACGAATGGCCGCCGCATCGATCGGCACTGAGGCGTCGGTCACCGGCGCGCTCGCCGCGCCTCGCCGCACGGCATCGGCGCGAAACGCGCCAATCTGCACGGAGACGAGATGCGGCGTGGGCCCCTCGGCCGCCACGTCGGCCACGAGCTTGCCCTGAAACATCGGGCGGGCGAAAACCGCGGCGCTGCCCTCGCTCTTGATGTTGATGACGTCGGTGATCAGGGCGCGGCCGAGCCGGGTGGCGAGGGCCGGGGCGAAATCGCGCGTCTGATAAGTGTGGGCGAAGATCACGTGCGTGGGCGATTCGCGGGCGATGATTTGCTCGAGCGCCTGCACGAACCCGTCCGCGGTGTAGTTGGCGAGCGTCGGGGTGTCGGCCGTCAAGACTTCGGCGACCTCGGCCTGCGCGAGCTCGCCGGCGACGCCCGCCAAGTCTTCGCCAACGAGCACCGCCTTGATCGGGGTGGCGCCGCCGGCGAGCTCCTGGGCGGCGGCAATGGCTTCCCAGCTCGCGCGGTTGAGCCGGCCGCCCTTCTGTTCTGCGACGACGACAATCATAAGACCCGCGCCTCGTCGCGCAGCCGCTTCACGAGCTCGCGCGCCGCCTCGGCCGCCGAGCCGCCGATCATCACCGTCTGTTTCGCCTTCTCGGGCGCATAGAGCGCGAGAATCTTCTGGCGAGGCGTCAAGGGCGCGGGCAGCGCCACCTTGCGGATTTCTTTCTTCTTCGCGGCCATGATGCCTTTGAGCGTGGCATAGCGCAGTTGATTGATGCCGCTCTGAATCGTGAGCAGCGCCGGCAGCGGCAGGGTCGCGTACTGAAACCAGCCCCCCTCGAGCTCGCGCTTCACGCGCACCGTGCCGCCGTGCCCCTGCCCCCCCGAATCACCCTGCCCTGAGCTTGTCGAAGGGGCGATCTGCACCTCCATGATGATCGTGGAGTGTGGCATGCCAAGCGTCGCGGCGAGCGCCGGGCCAAACTGCGCATGCCCCTGATCATCGGACTGGAGGCCGGTCAGGATCAGATCGAACCGCTCGTCGGCCATGGCCGACGCCAACGCCGTCGCCGCCGTCACCGCATCGGCCGCGCCGAGCGCCGCGTCCTCGACATGCAGCGCTCGATCGGCGCCGCGGGCGAGCGCCTCGCGGATCACCTGCTGCACGCGGGTCGGACCCGCCGAGCAGACCACCACTTCGCCGCCATGCTTCTCGCGCAGCCGCAGCGCCTCTTCGAGCGCATAGGCGTCTGGCTCGTTCATCTCGTAGCTGACATCCTGGTCGCGGATCCAGGTCTTCGCGTCGTTCAGCCGTGGTTGCCACTCGCGACTGGGGACTTGCTTGATACAGACAGCGATCTTCATCGGGTGGTCTCACTACTTGCAGGCCTGCAGGCTCGAGGCTTGGAGATTCAGGCTCTTGCCGCCAGGCCTCCAGGCCTTCAAGCCCCAGCCTTCACGCCTCCTGGCCTTCCTCGTATCTCTTGAACAAGAGCGATCCGTTCGTGCCACCGAAGCCAAACGAGTTCGAGAGCGCGTATCGGATGGGCATCTCGCGCGCGGTGTGGGGCACGTAGTCGAGATCGCAGCCCTCGTCGGGATGATCCAGATTGATGGTCGGAGGCACCTTTTGATGGTGCACGGCCAGCACTGTGATGCCCGCCTCGAGGCCGCCCGCGGCGCCGAGTAGGTGCCCGGTCATCGACTTGGTGGACGAGACCGCCAGTCGCTTCGCGTGCTCGCCGAAGGTGCGTTTGACCGCGAGGGTCTCGACCGAGCACGAACCCGTCGCGATCGCGATCGAACGGCCGGCTCGCTTTGTGCGGTTCGTCGTTCCTCGTCGACAACGCGCGCAACGCCCCGAAGCCCCCGACACCCATCGCACAGATGGCCGCCTCGGACCCCCCGGCAATCATCGCGTCGGCTGCGCCCCGCTTGATGATCTCGTAGGCGTCGCCAACCGCGTGCGCCGACGCCGTGCAAGCCGTGCACGTGGCCAAGTTGGGGCCTTTGGCCCCGAAGCGGATCGAGACCTGCCCGGCCGCCAGATTGATGATGGCGCTTGGAATGAAGAAGGGAGAGATCTTGCGCGGCCCCCCTTGGAGCAACGCCTTGTGCTCTTTCTCGATCGACGTGAATCCGCCAATGCCCGATCCGATATGCACGCCCACGCGAGGCCCGAGAGCCGGCGTCACCTTCAATCCGGCATCGTCCATCGCGAACTGCGACGCCGCGACAGCGAACTGGATGAAGACGTCCATCTTCTTCAGCTCTTTCTTCTCGATGAACTGCAGCGGATCGAAGCCCCTGACCTCGCCCGCGAACCGCGTGGTGAACGCGGCGGCGTCGAAGCGCGTGATGGGTCCGATGCCGCTCGTGCCCGCGCAGAGCGCGTCCCAGTTCGTTCGAGTGCCGATGCCGACCGGTGACACCAGGCCGATACCGGTCACCACGACTCGCCTGTTCAATATGCCTCCGTGGCCGTTAGGGACGCGTCGTGCACGCCCTACTTCTTCTTGGCGTGCGCCTCGATGTACTCGACCGCCTCCTTGACGCGCGTGATCTTCTCGGCATCCTCGTCAGGAATCTCGATGCCAAACTCTTCTTCGAACGCCATGACGAGCTCGACCGTGTCGAGCGAATCGGCGCCAAGATCGTCGACAAACGACGCATCAGGCGTCACTTCTTCTTCATCGACGCCGAGCTGTTCCACGATGATGCTCTTGACCTTGTCGGCAACGGCCACGTGTGTCCTCCAATCTGAGCGAGGTCGACCCCTCGCGCGCCCACTACAGGCTTCACCGGAGCGTCACGCTCCGCCGCGAAGCCGATTACATGTACATGCCGCCATTGACGGCGAGAATCTGCCCAGTAATATACGACGCCTCATCAGAGGCGAGAAAGCAGACGGCGGCAGCGACGTCCGCCGGCGATCCCATCCGGCCGAGCGGAATCTGCGCCGCCCAGGTCTCGCGCGCGCCCTCCGCGATGGCCCGGGTCATGTCCGTCTCGATGAGACCCGGCGCGACGACGTTGACGGTCACGTTGCGCGATGCCACCTCGCGCGCGAGCGACTTGCAGAAGCCGATGAGGCCAGCCTTCGAGGCCGCGTAATTGGCCTGTCCCGCGTTTCCCGTTTGGCCGACGACCGAGCTCACGGCCACGATGCGGCCCGCACGTTGGCGGATCATCGGTTTGAGCACCGCCTGGCAGAGCGTAAACGACGCCGTGAGATTCGTCGCCAGCACATCGTCCCAGTCGGCGCGCTTCATGCGGAGCAGCAATTGATCGCGCGCGATGCCGGCGTTGCTGACGAGGACATCGAGTCGCCCGTGACGCCGGAGCGTGTTGGCGACGAGCGCCTCGACAGCGGCCGCATCGGTCACGTCCAGGCTGTGCGCCTCTGCCACGCCGCCACCCGTGACGATGTCATCGGCGACCGCCTTCGCGTTGTCGGCACGTGCGACGGCAGCCACCGTTGCGCCGCGCCGGCCGAGCTCGGTCGCAATCGCACGACCGATGCCGCGCGACGCACCCGTAACGATCGCAATCTTGCCGTCGAATTGTGCCATGCGTAAAATCAGGTGGCGAAAACGAAATCGGAGGTCGTTGTTCGCGGCGGTGGCGACTGCACTCGTTACGTCCGCTTCGAAGCGCCGTCTTCCGCGAATAGGGCCTCGATGGCCGGTAGTTGCTCGGGGCTCTCGACATTCAGGATGCGGGCGTCGGGAGCGATTTTCTTGGCCAGCCCCGAAAGCACGCGTCCGGGACCCACTTCAACATATGCGGTGACGTGGTCCGACGCAAGGCGGCGGATCACCTCCTCCCAGCGAACGGGGGCGGACACCTGACGGATGAGCGCATCGATCGCCGCACGGGCGTGCCGCTTGGGTTCAGCGTCGACGTTGGCCACCACCGGCACGCGCGGGTCCGAGACCGCGAGCGCGTGCAGCTCGGGTGTCAAGCGCGTCTCGGCCCGCGTCATCAGCGCACAATGAAACGGCGCGCTGACGTGCAGAGGAATGGTCCGTTTCGCACCGAGCGCTTTGGCCCGTTCCACTGCGCGAGCCACTGCCGCGGCCGATCCCGCAATGACGACTTGCCCGGGAGCATTGTAATTCGCGGGGCTCACGACATCGCCGGCCGCCGCCTCGGCACACGCTTGCTGCACCAGCATCGGCTCCAACCCGAGAATCGCCGCCATGGCGCCGGTCCCGACCGGCACCGCCTCCTGCATGTAGCGGCCACGATTGCGTACGATGCGTACGGCGTCGGAGAATCGCAGGGTGCCGGCCGCGACATGGGCGGAATACTCGCCCAGACTGTGTCCGCCGGTTCGAACCCTTTCGACGCGAGCAACCGCCACGCCGCCACACTCGTCGTGAGAATCGCCGGCTGCGCGTGCTCGGTCAACGTCAGGCGATCGAGCGGACCCTCGAAGATCAGACGGCTGAGCGGCTCGCCCAACGCCGCATCTGCTTCGTCGAATGTCTCGCGACAGATCGGATGGGCGTCGACCAGCGCTCGACCCATGCCCACCATCTGCGATCCCTGCCCGGGAAACAGAAAGGCGATCAACGCTGAGGTACCGCGGAGGACGCGATCTCGTGCTCGAGGCGGCCCAGAACATTGGTCGTGGCAAACCGCGAGGCCATCGCGATGGCGTTCCGCACGGCTTTCACCGACGAGCGGCCGTGCCCGACGATGCACAAGCCGGCGACGCCCATCAAGGGCGCGCCGCCGTATTCCGAATAATCGACGCGCTTCCTGAATCGCCGAAACGCGCGACGCGACAGGAGAGAGCCGACCTGGCTCGAAAAGGTGCTTTGCAGCTCTTCGCCGAGCAAGTCTTCCACCATCTCGACGAGACCCTCGCTCAATTTCAGCGCCACATTCCCGGTGAACCCGTCGCACACGATGACGTCGGCCGCGCCGGTGAAGATTTCGCGCGCCTCGACATTGCCGACGAAGTTGAGCGATGAAGCCTTCAGCAGACGATGTGCGTCGCGCGTCAGCTCGTTGCCCTTGCTTTCTTCCTCGCCGATCGACAGCAGGCCCACGCGCGGTCGCTCGATGCCCATCCAGACCCGCGCATACACGGCACCCATGACACCGAACTGCAGCAGGTGCGTGGGCTTGCACTCGACGGTCGCGCCCGCGTCGAGCAGGACCGCGGAGCCTTGCCTGGTCGGAATCGACGGCGAGAGCGCCGGACGGTCGACTCCGGGCAGCATGCCGAAGGCGCCGTGCGCGGCGACGACCGTCGCGCCGGTATGGCCCGCGCTGAAGAGCGCCGCGGCCTCGCCGCCCGCGACCAGGTCCGCCGCCACTCGAATCGACGCCCGCGGCTTGCGTCTGAGCGCCTGCATTGGCGCCTCGAACATCTCGATGACATCAGGCGCATCGACGACCCGCACCTGCAGCGCGTCTGCGTCGGCATGGCGCGCGAGCTCGGCACGCAGGTCAGCCGCTCGGCCCACGAGGTCGATGCCCAGGCCGAGATGACGGGCGGCAGCGAGCGCGCCATCGACGATCCAGGCTGGCGCGTGGTCGCCGCCCATGGCATCCACAGCGATACGCATGTCTAATACCGTTAGCTCGCTCGAGAC
>JAIVJN010000215.1 GCA_020200025.1 Acidobacteriota bacterium
GCCCAATGCGGCGCGCACCGAGCAGGCCCGTTCCGAGCTGAAGCGACGCGCCCCGTCGATCAAGGTGCCGCCCAAGAAGCGGCCCAACGCCGAGCGCCCGGCCGCTGTCAGATACCCCGGCTGCTCTGTCCGGCATTCTGTCGGAGGCGTTCCCCAACTTTCCTACCGCGCACTGGAAGATCGAACCCGCGCCACTCGTCCGGCTTCCTGATCCGAAGGCAGGACGGTACGGCGTCGGCATCCGCATCGACCTAAAGGAGGACGGCACGGCGAACGTGTCGTCATTCGGGCCGAAGAAGGGCCGCCAGATCGCCAACTTCGTGCGCCAGCGGATGATGGCGATCCTGAAGAAGCACCCGAATCTTCGTGAACTGACGCAGGCGGCGGCACGGAGAACCGACACCTTCGACACCGGCGAGGAGCAGACGCGGTTCTTCGTGCGACGTGGGCAAGGTGCGCGAGCAGGAAACCGCCACACCGGAGTTCGAGGCGCTGTTCTCGCTCGACCGATCGAGGCGACGCCGTGTTGCTCGAGCTACTGGCGAGTTGCGCAGCGCTCGCCGAGTCTGGATCGCGATCTCACCACGATGCGGGCGATTCTGCACGCAGAGGCCGGGCAACGACGGTATCCGAGGAGATTCTGGCACGAGCCCGCGAGCAAGTGGACATGGCCAGTGGCGAGCTCGCGCGGTTTCGCGCGTTCGGGCGAGCTACCAATCGCGCTTCCCCGTGCATTGATGTCACGGCAGTTGTGGACCGCCTAAGGCCAGCTCACAGCCCACGTGCCGGAGAGTCACGTCGATGACCCCGCTGTGTCGAAATGGTCATCGAGCACCGTTGCATGACCGTTCAGCACTTGATCCGCCCAAGGTCCGCAATCGAGCGCTTAAAGGTACGCAGAGGCCAGACTAGGAGCGACAGAGGACATCTGAGGCGGACACAGCGGCCGCTGGGCCTTCGTGTACCTAGTGTGTTCGCTGGAGCCAAATTTGCTTTCGATGGTACTCGCCGGCGACCCGCATCTGTCGCAACCGCATCACGGAGGGCTTCCGAGACCTCTAGCAAGGATGACCATGGCGATCCAACAAGCTGTCGGCTTCACACGCCTGCTGTCCGTGGATGCGTTGACGTTCCCGAAGATGACGGGCCAACGACTGAGACAGGTGTCCGAGGGCACGATTGAGGTGATCGGTCTGACGCTGCTAGTAGTCGTCGCTCTCGCCTGTGTCCTGGTCAGCCTCAGCGACTCCGACGACGCCTCCTTTATTGAGGGCTCCGCGCCGGGTGGAGACGGGGCCAGTCGTCTGTAGTGTAGGGTCTGGCCGTGTCGCCGAGAGGCGCCAAAGACGCGAAGGGCGTGTCCTCTGATCACTGCGCGTTCGCCTGTGACATCATCGGTCATCGGTGCCGGTATGGTGCGTCCTCGGTCGATGCCAGTGGCGTCAGGGTTCCCGTACCACCTCTCCTGGGGTCTTGTCGTTGCGAACCACAATGAACTGCGGGTGCCGGAGCAGCCCATCACGCGTCCACTCCACGAATGCCACTTCCACGACGAGCCGCGGCTTCACCCACCGCAGCTTCGTCATGTCCTCGGCCGTGATGCCTTCGCCCCAATGACTCGTGCCACTGTTCGGCAGGTTCGCGAAGGGGCACGGGGCAACGGCCAGGGGCGCGAGCTGCGTCATGAGCTCGCCGCGCACGTGCGGCGTCAGGCCGGAGCGCACCTTGCCGGCGAAGAGTAGGCGCCGCCCCTCGTAGAGTATCCGACCAGCAGTGACTCGAACGACGTGGCGTTCGGCTTGTAGCCGCCGACGACGAGCTCCTGCCGCCGATTGAAGCGCACCTTCAGCCAGGCCCGGCTCCGCTTGCCGGGTTCATACCGGGAGTCGATCGTCTTGGCCACGACGCCTTCGGGACCCAGTCGCGCGTGTGCGCGAGGCGATCGCCCTGCGTATGTCGATAAGTGGCGTCGTGCCTTCAATCTCTAGTTGCAGGAGAGTGTACATGGTGTTACGTTACTTCACGAGGCTAACCCCCTCGCAAGTTGTCCATTGTGCTCGCCCGGGACGCCGGGCGGGCCGGACTGATCGGCCGCGCGGCAAACAAGGGTCCGCGTTGGGACACCAGAGAGCGATCTCCGGTGCCGCCAGCGTGGCCTTTGTCAATTTGCGCGACCATGTGCGAATTTACTGACGACGCGAGCACTCCCACAGCCGTTGAAGACCTCTCTCAGCAACGGCTAGTTTCTGCACTGCGGCGTATCGGGAGACCTCTGATCCCCTTGCGGAGTTTCTATCTGAGGCGTGCGAGGACGGTGGCCGACGAGCACGTGTATGTCGACGACGGGATCAGCGGGGCAGAGTTTGCCAATCGGCCGGGCTTCCTGCGGCTCATGAACGCGCTGAAGCCGCGTCCGCCCTTCCAGGTGCTCGTGATGTCCGAAGAGTCCCGCCTCGGCCGTGAAGCGATCGAGACAGCGTATGCGCTGAAGCAGATCGTGATGGCCGGGGTGCGGGTGTTCTTCTACCTCGCCGACCAGGAGCGCACGCTCGAGAGCCCGACCGATAAGCTGTTGATGTCGGTGACCGCGTTCGCCGACGAGCTCGAGCGCGAGAAAACCCGGCAGCGGGTGTATGACGCCATGAGCCGCAAGGCGAGGGCCGGCCATGTGACGGGTGGGCGGGTGTTCGGATACCAGAACGTAGAAGTGACGGGGCCGGACGGGCACCGCGCCCATGTCGAGCGGCGGATCATCGACGCCGAGGCCGCCATCGTCCGCCGCATCTTCGAGCTGAAGGCGCAGGGGTCTGGCAAGACGCGCATTACCGCCGTCTCTATCGCGGCGAAATCGTGTGGAACCAGAGCCGTAAACGCAATACGTGGGGGCAGAAAGCCCCGAAAGCCCGCCAGGCGCACGAGTGGATCACGGTGCCCGCGCCGCACCTGCGGATCGTCCCGGACGCGCTGTGGGATGCTGTCCAATCCGGCTCGGCGACGCCCGCGCGGCCTATCTCAGAGGGACGGACGGCCAGTTGTGGGGGCGTCCGTCACGCGGCGTCGAGTCCAAGTACCTGCTCTCCGGCTTGACGCGCTGCGCCGTCTGCGGCGGGTCGATCTATGTCAAGAGCCGCGACCACGGCAAGCGCCGGGCGTTCTTCTGCGGTTGTACGTCCTACCATCTGCGCGGGCGGGCCGTGTGCGCCAATCAGCTCGAGATCCCAATGGCGCCGCTCGATGACGCACTGCTCACCGCCATCGAGGGCGAGGTGCTGCATCCCGACGTCGTCACGAAGGCGGTGCAGTTGGCCGCGGATCGGCTGCGGCCATCCGTCGCCAAGATGACGGCCAAACGCGTGCATCTGGACGCCCAGATCGCCGCCCTTGGTCGGGAGCTGGAGCGGTTGACCGCGGCGGTGGCGAGCGGTGGCGAGTTCACCGCCTTGATGGTGGGGATTCGGGACCGGGAAGTGACGAAAGCGGCCCTCGTGCGCCGGCGGGGCTGGTGGCGCGCAGGCGGCGCTCAGCGCGGTCGATCCGGCGACCTTGATGCTGACGCTCCGGGCGCAATTGGATGACTGGCGCGGGCTCCTGCGCCGTCACGTGCCCCAAGCGCGCCAGATCCTGAAGAAGCTGTTTCCGGAACCCCTACGGCTCGGACCGGACCCGTATGGCTTCGCGTTGCAGGGCTACGCGCGACTCGACAAGATCGTGCAGGGTATGGCGAGTGCAAATAGGGTGGCGTCCCTGGCGGGATTCGACCAAGACCGCACGGCCTTCGCTGGTTGGTTTCCGTTGCCTCTGCGCTAGCGAGGACAGTGGGCGCTGCGGGGATTTGGCGGCGTCAGTCGCCTTGTCGAGTCCGGTGTTGAGTGGTAACCACGAACGACAGGGCAAACTCGGCTGTCGACGCCGGACGGTGCCGTCTTCAGATCCATTAGCAGCACACTGCAGGTGGCAGAGGAAGCGGACCGCTCCACGTCTTCTCTGGCGTGGCATTCCAGCTCACTATTGACAACCAACATCGAAAATCAGGCCTGATTTCACGCCGTTGCGGGCACCAATGTCCGCGTTCCACCCTCCCACCTCTTCCCAAGCGAGACTAGTTGGCCGGTTACGACGAGCCGGATTTGCGGGCACCTTTCGAATGCTCACTCGGCTGCGCGATACTCGTTAACTCATCCGGCAGAGAGGGGCCGTGCGGCCGCGCCCGATGGCCGCACCAGTCTCGCGTTGGGAGCGTAGGGAGTACCGCGAAAGTGCGGGTCGAAAGCCAGAACCGCGGCACGTTTCCACAATGGTGCTGTTCTTCGACAGGCGGGGCGG
>JAIVJN010000216.1 GCA_020200025.1 Acidobacteriota bacterium
CTTCTATGAGGGGCTCGAGTGGCAACGACGCCCAGCACCGAACGCGGTGTGGCAGGGAGAGATGACGAAGTGCCTCAACGGCTGAACGAATCCTCGGACAAGCACTCCCACCCGGCGGCCGTCGCCATGCCTCTAGAGAATCCTGTCGCGGCGTCCCCTGCCGGCACGCTGCCGTTCCACACACCCTCGATCGGACAGGAGGAGATCGACGCGGTGGTGGAGGTGCTCAAATCCGGATGGTTGACGACCGGCCCCCGGGTCAAACAGTTCGAGCGCGACTTCGCCGAGTTCATCGGCGC
Source organism: Acidobacteriota bacterium (assembly GCA_020200025.1). GTDB lineage: Bacteria > Acidobacteriota > Vicinamibacteria > Vicinamibacterales > UBA2999 > JAIVJN01. Next base: position 300 of record JAIVJN010000216.1, read on the forward strand.
GCCGCATGCGATTGCCGTGAATTCGGCCACTGCCGCGCTTCACCTGGCACTCGACGCGGTCGGTGTCAGCGAGGGCGATGAAGTCATCATTCCGACGATGACCTTTGCTGCAACGGGGGAGGTCGTCGCCTACCTGAAGGCCAAGCCCGTGCTGGTGGACTCGGACAGCGACACGTTCAACATGGATCCGATGGCGGTCGAGAAGGCGATCACCCCGCGGACCAAGGCCATCATCCCGGTCCACTTCGGCGGACAGCCATGCGATATGGGCGTTCTCGGCCAGATTGCCCGCCGTCATGGCCTCTCGGTCATCGAAGATGCTGCGCACTCGTTGCCCGCGTCGTACCAAGGGCGAGCGATTGGCACGATCAGCGACATCACGTGCTTTTCGTTCTATGCCACCAAGACGATCACGACGGGCGAGGGAGGCATGATGACCACCGCTCGCGACGACTACGCGGAGCGGATGCGGATGATGAGCCTGCACGGACTCAGCCGCAATGCCTGGAAACGCTACACCGCCGAGGGTTCGTGGCGCTACGAAATCCTCGACGCCGGCTATAAGTACAACCTGACCGACATCGCGGCCGCGCTGGGGATCGTGCAATTGAAGCGGTGCCACGAGTTCTGTCAGGCGCGTACGCGCATCGCTGCACGCTACGACGACGCGTTCAAGGATCTTGGCGAGCTCGAGCTGCCCGTCCGCCGATCGGACCGCCAGCACGCGTGGCACCTCTACGTCATCCAATTGAACCTCGAGCGCCTCCGCATCGATCGCGACCAGTTCTTGGTGAGCCTCAAGGACCATCACGTGGGAGCGTCCGTGCACTTCATCCCCCTCCATCAGCATCCGTACTATCGCGACAGGATGGGATGGAGCCACGAGCAGTTTCCCCGCGCCAATGCCGCGTTCGAGCGCATCATCTCGCTGCCCATCTTCCCCAAGATGTCCGACGGCGATGTCGATCGCGTCATCGCTGCGGTGAGAACGATCGTCGATCGGCACCGCCGATGATCAAGCGCGTCTTCGACATCGTGGCTGCTTCGGCCGGGCTGCTGCTGCTGTCGCCGCTGCTGCTGGTGGCGGCGGCGCTCGTGAAGCTCGATTCGCCCGGCCCGGTGCTGTTCAGCCAGGAGCGCGTTGGCAGGCGCTTTCGCCTGTTCCGCATCTACAAGCTCAGAACGATGGTGCGAGGTGCCGACGTGACGGGCCACGCGATCACCTGCGGAGAGGATCCTCGGATCACTCGTGTCGGAAGGCTCCTGCGACGCCTGAAGATCGACGAATTGCCTCAGCTCGTCAACGTCGTCAAGGGTGAGATGAGCCTGGTGGGTCCCCGGCCCGAGCTGCCACACTATGTCGAGCTCTTTCGCGCGGACTACCAGGACATCCTCGAGGTGCGCCCCGGGATCACTGACGTTGCTTCGATCAACTATCGCAATGAATCAGAGCTGCTCGGCCGGCTGGCAAATCCCGAAGAGGAGTACCTGACACGAATTCTGCCCGACAAGATCAGGCTCGAGAAGTTGTATCTGCGGAAGGCCGGGGTCGGCTACGACCTCAAGCTGATCGTCTCGACGCTTCTCACGCTCCTGACCCGTGGCCGTTGGCCTCACCTGGACGAGGCGTCATCAGCAAGCGACATACTTCGCACTCGGTAGACACAAAATGGGCTGCCGTGCGCCTCACGCAGCCCCACACCCTTCGCGAACAGCAGCCGACGCTGGCATCGATCTTTCAGGTGCTAGTGTCTTCATGAACGCAGTGCGCAGGTCATCATGACTCCCAAGGTCCTGAAATATCGTCGTCCGTTGGTGGTGGTGGTTCATGTCGTCATGATCGCCATCTCCAACTATTTGACGTTCTGGCTTCGCTTCGACGGCGCCGTGCCGGCGTCGCAGTGGGAGCTCTATCTCCAAACGTTGCCGTGGCTCGTCGCGGTCCGCGGATTGACGTTCATTCCGTTTCGACTCTACGGTGGACTCTGGTGCTACACCGGCATCTGGGACCTGCGCAACATCATCGGTGGCGTCGTGTCGAGCTCGGTGCTCTTCTATGTGCTTATCCACTGGATGTTCGGCATGGTGGCGTATCCCCGGTCGGTCTTCATCATCGACTCGCTGCTGCTCATCTTCCTCATGGGTGGCTCACGGCTGCTTCGTCGCTTCCACCGCGAGTTCACGCGCCTCAAGGGGACCAGGCAGGTCCTCATCTATGGGGCGGGTGACGCGGGCGAGATGATCGTGCGCGACATGCAACGCGACGGGAACTACTCACCCATCGGCTTCGTGGACGATGACCGGAACAAGACAGGACAGTGGATTCACGGCGTGGAAGTGCTCGGCACACGCCAGGATGTGCCGACGATCATGGCGGAGACCAGGCCACACGAGGTGCTGGTGGCGATGCCCGGCGCCAAGCCCGCGACGGTCCGCGAAGTGGTCAAGGCGCTCGAGCCGTACAAGATTCCGATTCGGACAGTGCCCAACGCGCGCAGCCTGCTGGACGGCAAGGTGACGGATCATTCGCCCGGTCATCGGCGACGTCACCGATGCGAAACGGCTCGACGCTGTGCTCGCGGAGTACCGCCCGGAGATCATCTTCCACGCCGCGGCGCACAAGCACGTGCCGATGATGGAGTTGAACCCGTGCGAGGCGGTGAAGAACAACGTCATCGGCAGCCGGATGATGGCCGAGGCCGCCGTTCGTTACGGCGTCAGCCGGTTTATCTTGATTTCGAGCGATAAGGCCGTGAACCCGTCGAGCGTGATGGGCGCCACCAAACGGGTCGCCGAGCTGATGGTGCAGGCGATGGCGGGTCGCAGCGGCACCCGTTTTGGCGCCGTGCGCTTCGGCAACGTCCTTGGCAGCAATGGCAGCGTCGTCCTCCGCTTTCTCGATCAGATCAAAGCCGGCGGACCGGTCACCGTCACGCACCCCGAGATCAAGCGCTATTTCATGTTGATCTCCGAAGCGGTTCAGCTCGTGCTGCACGCCGCCACGCTGGTCAAGGGCGGCGAGATCTTCGTGCTGGAAATGGGTGAGCAGATCAAGGTGCTCGATTTGGCGCGCAATACGATCCGACTGTCGGGCCTCGTGCCCGACGAGGAGATCCCGATTACGTTCATCGGGTTGCGGCCGGGCGAGAAGTTATACGAGGAGTTGGTCGGAGCCGACGAGACGGTGGAGCCGAATGTGGCCGAGCGAATCCTGCGCGTGCGCCCGCAGGCGCTGCCGAATGCGACGGCGCTGGCGCAGCAGATCTGGGAGCTCGGTCGGTCGGCAACCAGAGGCGAGTCGGCAAAGGTCATCGAGCAACTGTGCACCATCGTGCCGACCTTCCAGAGCGAGACGCACGGCCGGCGAGCCGCAGCAGGAAGCCCGGCGGCTGTATTGCGGGAGGCGAGCACTCGAGCTCAATCGCAGCCCGGGACGTCGCGAGAGTATCGACCGGCGTCGGTGTTCCAGCCCGCACCATCGTCGGTTGAGTAGGCCGGCTGCCACCGTCACTTACCAGGGCCTCGTGTCCGGCTTCGCGGCGCTCCTAGTCGCGCTACTCGCGTGGAGTGCCTTCAGCTTCGGGGGCATTTATCCGTGGGGCTACTGGCCTCTGCTCAGCGGCTGTGGAGCGGCTGGCGTGTGGGGGTGGATGTCGCCGAAGAACGACCTAAAGTTCTGGGCGCCAGGTCCACTCGTCGCGGGTATCGCGGCCGTCTGCCTGGCCACCTTGATGCAGCTCGTTCCACTCCCTTCGGCCGTGGTCGAGCGTCTGAGCCCAGCGCGTGAAGCGGTAGTGCGTTCGAGTCAGTTGGGCGAGATGATGGCGTCGCCGAGGACGGCCGATGGGTCACGCGAGGCAAGGTCGCGCGATGATGCCTGGTTCCGGCCGCTCTCGATCGCGCCAACGGAGACCGTCGTTGCACTTGTCTTCGCCATCGCCTTTGGTGTTTTGTTCGCGGGCGCCAGTCAGAAGCTCTCCTCCCGCGACGTGCAATCGGTGG
>JAIVJN010000444.1 GCA_020200025.1 Acidobacteriota bacterium
TCTCGGAAGCGGTCGTGAACCACTCAAGATTGGAGATCGGCAACACTGCATCGAGCATCATCAAGCGCTCGACGGCCACGCGCGGCGACACTCGACGACGATACGTGCTGCTGGCTTCGCCGATGGCGTGGTACAGCGGTTTGTGATGAAGGTGATAGAGCCGAGCCCGATTGTGCACGCAGCCGATCTCGTGCGCGTAGCCACGCCTGACGAGCCGGTCGAAGAAGGCGTTGCACCGCCGCCCGCCGTTGGCGATGCCAGCGAAGCTCGCGTACTGACGCGGGATGCAAACGCCACCGTGGCGCAGGACGAGCGCGACGAACCCCGCCTGGCGCTCGGTGAAGCCGAAGTCGATGATGGCTTGGACGCGTTCCTGGTGCGTCATCGCCACAACTCCTCGGCCAAACCGCGAGGCCGCCCACCACTCCGACCGCTCCGCCCGCTGACACAGAGAGTCACGCCCCGATAGCGCGAGAACCCTGTGCGCGCGACGCTCGCTCCATGGGCGCCGCGATAGTGCGCCGTGGTGACCTCGATGTCCTCACGACCCCACCGGCCATCTGGCTCCTCGTACTCGATTCGAGCGTCAGGGAAGTGCACCTCGTCGTCGAAGTACGGCAAGTGATGTTCGTGTGCCCACTCGCGGATCTCATATGGCGTTCGATCAGGGTGTCCGTCGTAGTCATCGTGGTCACTGTCGCGCTCGTGAAGCCAGCGCTGGTACTCGCTCTTGAGCTCATGGTCGAGCACGACGCGATCGACGCGCGCGCCCCGCTCGAGGAGCCCCGCCTCGGCCTGTTCGTAGGCGCGGTAGATCTGGACGTCGTGTTCCAGTTCGCGGGGCCGTACAAGGCCCGCGTGGAACGCTTGCTGACGCTCGTGGTCAGGGTCTTGGCGATGCTCGAGAAGGCTGCGGCCTTCCTTGGTGAGCACCACCGCATGGTCGCGGTAGCCCGGCACGCGGACGGTCTCGATCAGCCCCTGCTCTCGAAGGTGTCGGAGGTCGCCGGACCGTGGGTCGGCGGGTCGATTGTCGTGGTCTAAGAGATCACGACTGGAGACCACCCGGAAGGCGCCGACGGTCGCGAGCGTGCGCGACTCCGAGCCGCGCAACGTGTATTCGCGATCGCGGTCGCGAACGGTTTCTCGTTCCGGCCCCGACGGCAGCCACAGATGCCGGGTGAACGTGTCGCGCGGTTCACGATCACGGTCACGACCATCCAGAAGATGCTCGCGAGATCGCGGGCCGTGATCGCGCTGGTGATGAGCAGACGCTTGCTGGTTGCTCGCTGGACCGCGGCCAAGGCTCCGCGCATCGTCGCGACCGTTGTCGCGTGTGCGGGCTTCCTGCCGCGTCCGATCGTGGTTGTTGGAGTTGCCGCCGCTCGGCGCATTCGCGTGACGCTCGTCGTCGCGCGAGTCGAAATCGCGAGGATCGAAGTCCATAGCCGTACCACCCTTCCGATGTGAACTGGAGGCGAGATGGCAGGCGACTGCAGGTCAGGATCTGACGGCTGGGACGAGCGCTCCGGAGAGGGTCTTCAATCGGCCTTTGGATGACAATCGGCTGACAATCGGTAGAAGCTCGCAGTTCCCTGCAGTTGCCCCAAGTTGGAAATTTCCTAAGAAAAACGAGGGGCAGCGGTCTCCAGCTGCCCCCAGTTGTGTGGGTTCTTTCGCCTTGGGCGCAGGGGGTCGCTGGTTCGAACCCAGTCGCCCCGACCACTTTTCGAGTTCCGGGGTAACACCGGGGTAACAGCCACATGCTTTCCGCTTCGATGCGCCCGCCACCGTGTTCCGGCGCGCGCTCGAATCAACGAACGGGCCAGGCCATGTGGTCGCTTTCCGCAACCTTCAGCATCCTCCCATCAGTCAAGGGTTCGGCCGACATCGCCGCGGCCAGCTTCCACCAGCCAGCTTGCCTGCTCTGTTCCTGCCAGGTTGACGAACGTAGTGAGCTTGCCGTCGACTTTGACTACGCGTCCAGAACGCCCCACTCTCGCAGGCGCTCCCGGGATGCTTTCACCGCCTCCTCACTGAACGCACCAGGATGGCGCAGAACGACCGCCTCGAACGCTTTATCTTGGAACCCCATTTCGATCAGCGTCCGGTAGCCGGCTGTTTCTGCGCGTCTCGTAACGACGTGTTCGACCGCCGGAATGATGCCCCTCCGTTCAACCATTGGCCAAGTCCGCGAGGCGCGGAACTTCTTCTTGCGGATCTGGGACTCAGCGCGCTCGTACGCGTAGATCGCTTCTAAACATTCGCGCTCAACGGCCGTCGTCGCTCCATGGGCGGCAGCGCGCAGCTCCACAGCTCGACGCCGCGCTGCTTGCGCGTGCTTACGTGAGTGAGACTCGACGTTGATGGCGAACTGCTCCAGGCCGTCTGGCGTCTTGATCCTGAGGATCGTTTCATCCATCTCGGTCTCTCTCGACATCCGTCCTCCTCGTGAGGTGCCGACCGCCCGTTCTTCCGCGGAATTTATGCCGCAGCGGTGCGTCACTGAAGCAGAAGCGTGTGGGCTAGGTGCTCCGAATATGCTTCGAGCCGAGGTCAGTCAACCGATATCGCCCCGAAGGCAGACTCAGTATTCTTCGCGAGGCGGCTCCGGAGAGCCGCTGCAGCGCCTCGGTGACCGACGACGCAGCTGCCTTAACGTACTTGCCCAGCTCAGTCCTAGTGAATCCTAGCTCGCCCGGGTAATGCAGAAGCACGAGAATCTCCTCGTCGACCGTGAGGTCAGTCCGTTCTACCAGCAGAATCGATTCGAAAGCACCCACGCACGGCACGTCGAACTGCTGGCGGCAGCGCTCGATTCCAGCCGTTTTCCGGGGGCAAAGCCGGCGCCGGCCTCGGCCGGCGCTTCGTTGAAGGCCGCGTACTCGGCCCAGAGCTCCTGCTTGCGAACGTTGCCCAGGGCTTCTTCGTCGTGGTGAATGAGCATCATGTAGCGCACGTGATCTCTCCGATCTGGTCGCGGGGACTTGATGTCCCGACATGAGAGTGACGCTCGGACGAGGCCGGTTCGACTCCCGGCCGCGACAATCCAGGACGTTGAACACGCGGGCTGTCCGTCCTATGAACGAGGACGGCCGAAAAACAAAACGTAGCCGTCGGCGTCCTTGAGTTCGAATCCACGCAAACCATCATCGGTATCCTTGAGTGGTTCGGAAAACTCGATATTGCGCGACGAGAATTCTGCTGCCAACGCGTCCGGATCGGGGACATTGAGGTACGCGTCCCAGCGCGCTCCGGGTTCTCGTTTAGGATTCGGAAGCGGATCGACACCGACGTCCTTGAACATGATCATCGCGGCGCCCCGCTGGACAATGCCGAAGAAGATGTCGTCAGGGGGCCCTTGAAACGTGATGTCGAACCCGAGACGGTCGCGATAAAACGACAGCGCCGCGGGGACATTCTTGACGATGAAGAACGGCGCGATGCCCGAAATGTCTGGTTTAATCACGTGAGTTGATGCGATGAAACGTACATGGACGATCATTGGCGTACGCGACGTCCCACGCAGCTTCAAATGGTACCAGGCGCTCTTTGGCCAGCCCGAGACGCCTCCGGGCCATGACCACTTTGGTCAGATCCTGGATACGGATGGAACCGTCTTGCTCTGTCTCCACCAGTGGGGTGCGCACGAGCATCCCTCCTTGATGAGTCCGGACGAGGCGCCACCTGGCAACGGGCTCCTCCTGTTCTTCCGCGTCGACGATTTCGACCTGACACTGAAGAGGGCACGCGCGCTCGTCACCCGGCTCGAAGAGGAGCCGCACGTGAACCCGAACACTCAAACAGCGGAGTTCTCACTCCGGGATCCGGACGGATACTACGTCACCATCAGTGCGCTCTCTGCGCCCCCGGCCTGCCAGAAGACGGCCTCAAGCGCTTGCAGCCGACGAAAGACGCGGCCGAACCAGCAAGCCGCGCCCTCGCGGCTGAAGCGCTGATCATGATCGCGATGCGCGAACTCACGGTCTCCAGGAGAGAACATGAAAAAGTCAGACGCGAGCCAAGGTCAGTCGGCATCGGAGCTCATCTCGAAAAGAATCGCCGAACTCGGGGACTGGCGCGGGAAAACCCTCAGCAGAATCCGGAAGCTCATCAAGGAAGCCGACCCGGACGTCGCCGAGGAGTGGAAGTGGGTCAAACCAACCACACCCGGCACCCCGGTTTGGTCGCACGACGGCATCATCTGCACTGGCGAATCCTATAAGAACGTCGTGAAGCTGACCTTCGCCAAGGGCGCGTCGCTGAAGGATCCGGCCCGTCTCTTTAACTCGAGTCTCGACGGGAACGTACGCCGCGCGATCGATATCCACGAAGGAGAAGACGTTGACGCGTCCGCCTTCAAGGCGCTCGTTCGCCAAGCGGTCGCCCTCAACAGTTCTGGCAAGCCGAAACCTTCGAAGAAAGTGAAGTAATAGGAGCAAAAGGCTCATCGGCGGGCCCTGCGCCACGGTGTGGTCGCGTGAACGTCGCGGAGAGCGAGGCCGACCACCGGGTACACTCGGCGCGATTGAGCACGATCTATGGACGACATACTTCGCTTCCCATCGGCGGTGAAACACGACTCCGCGATCGATGTCTGGCTGCGCGCCCAACGCGATGAACTGCGGCCGCTCGTAGAGAGCTGGTTCATGCGCATGCGGCAATGTGGCGGCGATGTGCGCGAGCTGATGCACGACGGATGTCCGACTGCCTGCGCAGACGACGCGGCGTTCGGCTACGTCAATGCGTTCGAAGATCACGTCAACGTCGGCTTCTTTTTCGGTGCGTTGCTGAAGGACCCGGCTCGCATGCTGGAGGGAAC
>JAIVJN010000217.1:0-3803 GCA_020200025.1 Acidobacteriota bacterium
GTGCGGAAGAGCAGTACAGACAAGGGCCGGAGCACCCGAAGGCGTCCGGCCCTTGCGTTCATTCCTTTCCTACCCGAGGCCGCGAGGCCGAGGGTCCCACCGCCCTTCACAACCTGAGGGCGCGAGGCCTGCATGGCCGGCGTGAGCCGGCCGCGCTAGAACTCGAATCGCACGCCGAAGCGGACGATGCGGGGATCCAGAATGCCGATGACGTTCTGGAAGTTGGCGCCGGTGACCGTCGAGAAGTTGACCACCGTGCCGTGGTTGAGCGCGTTGAACACGTCGACCATCGCCGTCGCCTTGCCGAAGCGGCCAAAGCTCACACCCTTGTCGAAGCGGATGTCGAGGATGCTCACGCTGGGCGCCCGGTTCGACGTGATCGGTTCCACGCGGACCGGCTGTGATCCGTCACCCGGGAACGGAACGCTGGTATTGCGGCCCCACTGGCGGCCGCTTTGTACTTTCAACGATCCCGAGAAGCCGATGTCCCACGGGAAGGTGTAGCGCCCGATGATCTTGTAGTTCCAGATTGTCGAGGTCTCTTTCCCCTGGTCGCCAAACAGCCGCTGGTTGGGTCGCCAGAAGTAGTCTCGCACGTGCGACAGCGCATTGAGCGAGCCGGTGCCCGTTCGGGGGTCGCTGAACTGGCTGAGCCAGGTGTACCCGACGGAGGTGAGCACCATCCACCCACCGGCGAAGCGCCGGTTCAGCGCGAGCTCCACGGTGTGAAAATCGCTGTTGTAGGCCGGATTATCGGGGTTTGTGTACACGCGTTCCTGCGGCGTCGTCGCCGGGCGATCGACGAGGTTCAACGTTTGGTCGTCGCTTGTTCCCCGGACTCCGTCCGCCCCGATGTCGACGAACGCGAAAGGAATCGTCATGGCTGCCAGCCGCGTGGGGTCGATCTCGGCCCACTCGTCGCGCACGTTCTTGTAGACATACGAGAACCGGCCAGACAGACCGCTCACGATCTCGCGCTCCACATGCCCGGAGAGCTCCTGGGAGTACGGTCGTTCGATGTTGTCGTCCACCTCCAGCGCGGTGTTACCCTGGGCGGCTCGAAACAGGCCGAGCTCCTGCGGCCCGTCGAGCACGCGATTGCCGTTCGGGTCCAGGAATTGATAGCGGAGCCGGACCGAACCCACTGGATTCTCGCGGTCGGCGATCTCGTCAGCCGAGTTGAAGTAGAAGCGGCCGTAATAGCCCTTGAGCACGGTGCGGTTGTCGCCAAAGAGGTCGTAGGCGAACCCGGCTCGGGGTGACACTGGCCTTCCACGTGTCGCTGATGAAACCGGCGTTGTAGACGACGTCGTTCTGAGACGTGTTCGGAGAGTTGTAGAGCTCGAGCTCATTCACCGCGCCGTTGAGGTCGCGGTAGAAGATGTTGCCGCCCGGCTGGTCGCGGAAGAACATCCGGCGATCCCGCTTCCAGTCGTAGCCGAACTTGAAGTCATGGCTTCCTGCCCAGCCGTCCTGGAAGTAGTTCAGGCTGACGTAGACCTGCGGCTTGAAGCGCTTCTGGTCCTGATAGGAATCGTGATAGCCGCTGCGCTGGTTGGTGCCGGTGTCGAGACGACCCGGCCCGACATTTGACGTGAAGCCAAACGCGTCGGTGGGTCGCAGCGGGAAGAAGTTGTACCAGTTGCCGGCGAGCACGTCGAGGAACGCGCGGCTGCCCAGTACGCTCGTCCATTCGAACTTCCACGGGTAATTGCGAGAGGACTGATAACGGGCGGCGGAAATCGGCACGAGCGGACCGAGATCGCGAAGCTCCTGCAGCTTCTCGCGCTTGTTCAAGAACGCAATCACCTGGTTGTTTCGATTGAGCTGGAACGTGCCCTTCAATGTATAGGGATTGGTCAGCTTCGACCGAGCCAGCGTGTCGATACCCAGGGTGTACTTGTACTGGTCGTTCAGGCGATAGCTGTAGAAAAACCAGGCCTTCTGCTTCCAGAGCGGGCCGCCGACATTGAAATTGATGTCGTACTGCTCTTGGATGGGATTGCCGCGTGTAAGCGCACGGTTCGAGAAAAAGCCGTCCTCGTCGCGCTGATTGGCCACTCGAAACGCATCGGGCACGTTGTCGCTGATCGTGTCCTCGCTCTCGTAGTCGGTGTAGAAGTTACCAGTGAAGCGGTCGCCACCAGACTTCACGGTGATGCTCATATTGGTCCCGCCGCCGAAGCTGTCGGCGCCGCTACCCGCGCCGCCGACCTGGAACTCTTCGAAGCTGCCGAAATCAAAGTAGCCGGCATTGGCGCAACGTCGCCACGTTCATCTGCTGGTCGACGGTGAGCGTCTGGTTGATGACGACGCGAATGCCTTCGCGCTTCGTCGTCTGGAAGCCGGCGAGCTCGAACGTGAGATCGTAGACGCCGGGGGGGAGCGCAATAAACCGGAAATCACCTTCCGCGCCCGTCACCTGGGTCTGCGTCTGGATGAGCGCCGGGCTGGCGGCGGTGACCGTGACACCGGGCAGAACCGCCCCGGTGTTGTCCGTGACCGCGCCGTTGATGCGACCACGGAAATCCTGTGCGCTGGTGGGAGCTGCCATACCAAAGAGCAGCGTCAGGCACAGGGCATACACTGGCACCCTGATCAGCCTCATCATCATTCCTCCAAGCAACCGAAGTTCACGAGAAAACAACGCACGGCCCGTGCGAAGGGCCGGGCGAGCAAGAAGTCCGGGCGTCGCGACGCCGCAGATCTCCGGGCCGGATGTTAGCGCGGCGCCTGACCTGATCGCAAGCGTCTCATGCAGATGCCGGAATGGTGGGACGAAAGGAGGGAGGACCGCGGTAGGGCCGGACCGTCAGGTGACCGGTCGGCCTGCGCCGGCGGGACCGCTCGGCTTGGCCTCGCGGTAGGAAGATGTTCAACTCCCACCGCGACGCGGTCCCACGGCGAGGCGCAGCCGAGCCGCCAAGACGGGTGCCTTATACTCCACCGATGCCCCGGGTCGTTCGTTTCGTCCTCGCATTCTTCCTGCTCGTTCCGCGACCGGTGCTGGCGCAGGAGGATGCGGTTGCGCTCGGTCCCCGCTTGATGCAAGAGGCGAGCGTGAAAGCGGCGCTCGACATGGTGCGAGCCGCGGAGCCACAGACGCTTGAAGATCAAGTGCAGCTGTGCGAGGTCGAGGCGCCACCCTTCAAGGAGGCCAAGCGCGCCGAGCTCTACGCGCGCCTCTTCCGCGAGGCCGGATTGCAGAACGTCCGCATCGACAAAGAAGGCAACGTGCTCGGCGACCGACCCGGTCTGCAACCACGGCCGCGCCTCGTTTTCAGCGCGCACCTCGACACGGTGTTTCCCGAAGGCACGCCGGTCACCGTCAAGCGCGAAGGGACGGTCTTTCGCGCCCCCGGCATCGGCGACGATTGCCGCGGCCTGGCCGTCGTGCTCGGCGTGGTTCGCGCGATGAACCAGGCCAACGTGCAAACCCCGGGCACCATCACGTTCGTCGGCACCGTCGGTGAAGAGGGTCTCGGCGATCTGCGCGGGGTGAAGTTCCTGTTCCGTGAAGGCATGAAGGGAGAGATCGATCGGTTCGTCTCGGTCGACGGCACCGGATTGGGCGTGACGCATATCGCGGTGGGGAGCCTGCGCTACCGCGTGACGTTCAAGGGCCCGGGCGGACACAGCTATGGCGCGTTCGGCCTGGTCAATCCCATCCATGCCCTTGGCCGCGCGATGGCGCGCATCGGCGACTTTCAAGTGCCGGCGGAACCCAAGACCACGTTCAACGTCGGCCGTATCGGCGGCGGCACGTCGGTGAACGCGATTCCCTACGATGCGTGGATGGAGGT